>JAGDCQ010000148.1 GCA_017958465.1 Lachnospiraceae bacterium | reverse complement strand
TTGTTAAGGATAAGGATATGTTCCCCGTCGTAAACAACGGAAGGCTTAGGATTTTCCAGGTTCCACCTGTGTAGTACAGCATTGCTTTCCTGCTCTTTTTCCTTATCCACACCGGTAGTGGAGCAAAATTTTTCAAAGGTCTCGTCGGAGAAGAAAACTTCAACAACATCGCCTTCAGAAACAATTTCATTTCCTTCGGCTCTTTTACCGTTAAGAGTGATATTCTTTTTTCTCAGCATCTTGTAGAGGAAGCTCTTCCCTGCACCCGGCATGAGTCTGAACAGAAACTTGTCAAACCTTTGCCCTGCGTCGGTTTCCTTAATGTTGATCTGTTTCATTCTACATATGTCTCCAGCCTGCAAAATACCTGTTTTTGAAGTTTCCGTTGGAATATTTGCCCCAGCCCAAAGGAAAACCGTCAACACATACAAGGACAAGGCCGTTTTCCAGCTTCTCTTCAACTTCCAGGGTCTCGCATTTAAGGTATTTCAGGACACGTTCATCCTCAGCCTTAAGCTCCAGCCTGTTATCAAAGTCCTTTGCCTTAATGGCACAGGCAAGGGCCTGGCTGGGCTCAAACCTTTTTGTCTTTATCTCTCCGAGCAAAAGCCCTGACCGTAAGATCCTAAGGCCCTTCACGGATACTCCGAGCTTCGGGAGCATAAAGATCTGCTCTCCCCTCTGCTCTATCCTCGAAAAATCAATATCGTAGTGCAGCTTGTCGAAAAACTCGTAAACCTCCGCAGGAAACTTTCCTGCCTTAGAAGGCTTAGAAACCGACGAAACCCTCAACGTCGCAGCTCCGGACTCTTCACGATCCTCACCTTTTTGAAGAAGCGCCACAAAATGCCCCTCTCCCCTGATCTTATGAGGCCAGAGCCTTAAGGTTTTCCTAAGCTCCTCTGAGCCGTTCTCGATCCAGTCCGGGTTTCCGTGCTCAAACCCAGTAAGATCAGCACCGTTAGCGTATTCAGCAGCATCAAGCACACGAATCTCTGGGAAAGCATCAAGTATCTCCTGTACCGAACCCTCATCCTCTTCAGGTGAAAAAGTACAGGTAGAGTACAAAAGCATGCCTCCCGGTCTTAGCATCTTTACGGCATACGGCAGGATCTCCGACTGTATCGCGTGGTAGTACCCAGTGCCGTACTGCTCCCAGTTCTTCACTATAGCTGCTTTCTTCCTGAACATCCCCTCGCCGGAGCATGGGGCGTCCACCAGTATCTTGTCAAAATAGCCTTCAAATACCTCACAGAGCTTTTGCGGAGTCTCGCTCACCACAAGGGCATTCGGAGTTCCGAAAAGCTCTAAGTTCTTAAGCAAAGCCTTGGCTCTCGTGCTCGAAACATCGTTAGAAACAAGGACACCCTGCCCCTTTAGTTTAGCCGCAAGCTCCGTGCTCTTGCCTCCGGGAGCCGCACAAAGGTCCAGCACCCGCTCGCCCGGCGTCACAGGCAAAATGCTTGCAGGGGTCATGGCGCTGGGCTCCTGAAGGTAGTAGAGCCCGGCAAAATAATAAGGGTGGATCGCAGGCCGCTCTCCCTCATAGAAAAACCCGTTCTTTACCCAGGGTACGGGCTTTATCTCAAAAGGGCAAAGCTTAACAAAGTCCTCTACAGAGACCTTTGCCGTGTTCACCCTCAGGCCGTTTTCCGCCTCATGCTCAAAAGAGCGAAGATACTCTTCGTATTCTTCGCCCAGTTGTTTCTTTATCCGTTCTGTGTACGATTCCGGTAAAACCATATCATTTCAGGCTTTGCGCCCTGTATCCTTCCGAAATTATGTCAAGCTCCTTGTGGAAGCGCTCGAGCTGCTTTAAGTCGCCCGTCTCGTAAACCTTAAGGAACTCATCCTGTATTTTCAGGATCTCGCGTTTATTTGCAACCTTGTAGAGATTCTGGATATTCGTGAGGATATCCGCCACGATCCCCGCCTTCTTGTTGAAGGAGTTCTGCGCATCCATGATCTCGTCACGGATCTCGGACATCCCGCAGTCGAGAGTTGAAACGCTCTCGGATGCTTCGAGAAGCTGTTTTCTTAAGGCTGCCGGCATATTCTGCTTGTATTTGTACTGCAGGGAATGCTCCACCGTCGCCCAGAAATCCATCGCGAGGGTGCGGACCTGTATCTCCACATCCAGCTCTTTCGGCCCTTTTAAGGTCTCTACAACGTACTTGATGTTCATGTGATAGCTGCGATAGCCGCTTGCCTTCGCGTTTTCCACGTAGTTGCGTTCGTCTATCACCACCATGTCACTGCGGTTTTTTATAAGCTCCACCACCTTGTAGATATCCTCCACAAACTGGCAGATGATGCGGATCCCGGCGATATCGTCTATCTCCTCCTCAAAGCGGTCCAGCTCGATCTTTTTCTTCTGGACTTTTTCAAGGATACTCGAGATAGTCTTCACCCTGCCCTGTACTTTTTCGATGGGCGAATACTGTCCCATGCTCCTGTAGGATGCGATGATGTGGTTGAACTTAGTGATAAGCTCGTCCACAGCGATCTGATAAGGATCGAGGATCTCGCGCCAAAGCTGTATCTCCATTATATTTTTTCCCTTCTCGTTTATTTACCCCAAAAATAAGCTGCCGCAATATGCGGCAGCCTAGTTAACGATCTTATTCCAAAGCGGATCCCGCAAGCTCAGACTCTCTTAAGATATTCGCCGGTCCTTGTGTCGATCTGGATCTTGTCGCCAAGCTCTACAAAGAGCGGAACCATAACGCGTGCGCCTGTCTCAACTGTAGCGGGCTTTGTTGCGCCTGTAGCTGTATCACCCTTGAAGCCGGGCTCTGTATCGGTAACGACAAGCTCTGCAAATGTAGGAGGCTCGATCGAGAAGATCTGACCCTGATGTGAAAGCATCTTAACTGTGTCGTTTTCCTTTACGAACTTGATAGCGTCGCCAACCTGCTCCTTGGAAAGAGCGATCTGATCGAAGGTCTCGTTGTTCATGAAGTTGTACATATCGCCGTCAGCGTAAAGATACTGCATGTCGCTTCTCTCGATATGAGCCTGAGGGTACTTATCTGTAGGACGGAAAGTCTTTTCTACAACGCCACCGCTCTTGATGTTCTTTAATTTTGTTCTTACAAATGCTGCACCTTTACCGGGCTTAACGTGCTGGAACTCGATAACCTGTACAACATCTCCGTCAATTTCAAGCGTAATACCGTTTCTGAAATCGCCTGCTGAAACCATAAAAATCCTCCAAAAAAATGTGTTTGTGTTTGTTTAGAACTAAATCCAATTTAGTTTAACCGATTTTTTAAAAATATGCAACTATTTTTTATAAGAATCATGAGTGCAAGGCATTCATGAATACGGTTTGTTTCTTCGTAGCGGATCGCGAATTACAGCTCAATAAGTTCCTTCGGGGATTTTGCGAAATTCTCAAATCCCTTTGCCGTAAAGGCGCCCATATCCTCTATCCTTACGCCGCCAAAACCTGCAAGGTAGATACCGGGCTCGTCGGTAAGCGTCATACCGGCCTTCATCTTCTTGTCGTAACGTGCGTTGGCATTGGGAGTCTCGTGGATATAAAGGCCAACACCGTGGCCGAGGCCGTGTCCAAAGCTGCCCTTGAATTCGGATGCATCAATGATATCCCTTGCGATCTTATCGATCTCAACTCCCGTAAGACCGGGCTTAAGTTTACTGAGAACCGCAAGCTGTGCCTCAAGCACCTTGTTGTAAACCTTCTTTTGCTTATCGGAAGCTTTGCCCACAACAACGGTCCTTGTCATATCCGAGCAGTAGCCCTGGTATTTGCAGCCGAAATCCATGGTCACAAAGTCACCTTTTTCGATCTTCTTCCCGGAAGGGATCGCGTGAGGCATAGACGAATTTACACCGCTCGCAACGATAGGATCAAAAGAGATGGCCTCTGCGCCGTGCATCTTAAGTGAAAACTCAAGGCGTGCAGCAATCTCAAGCTCTGTCACGCCGGGTTTTAAGTATTTAAGGATATCCTCAAAGGCAAGGTCTCCAATGTGCTCTGCCATGCGGAGCTTTTCAAGTTCTTCCGGAGTCTTGATGATCCTGAGCTCGGAAAGCTGTGCATCAACATCCACAAACTTCACTCCCCTGCACTTCTTCTTCCAGCCGGACAGCTCGGAAAACAGCGTGTGCTCGCCTTCAAAACCGGCAGTTTTAACGCCGTTGTCGGCAAATATCTGCTTCATAAGACCGGTGTAACCGTTCTTTGCGACATCCTCAACCTCTACGTCCTTTGCTTCGTTCTCAGCCTGGAAAATATACCTGAAATCCGTAAGCAGGAAGCCCTTCTTTGCTGTAAGCAGCAGGATACCTGTATCCCCTGTGTAGCCTGTAAGATAACGGATGTTGTAGTGGTTGGTAAAAACTATGGCATCCAGTCCGTTGTCCTTCATTACTTTCGAAACAAATCTGTTCATATTTCCTCCGTTCCGGGCCCTGCCCGCCAATAATAAACGCCTGTGGCTTTTATCTTTCGTGTCTGTAAAAGAACATGATGATCCGCTCCAGTTTCCTTTTGAAAACGATCTTTGCAGGTTCCTCCCTGAAAAGCGGATTCACACGTATGTTAAAGACCCCTGCCCTGTTTGCGCCCCATATATCCGTGATAAGCTGGTCCCCAATGGCAACCGTAGTTTCTTTGGTGGTCCCCATAAGCTCCATAGCTTTCAGGTATCCGTCTCTCGAGGGCTTATGCGCCTTAAAGATGTACCCAGCCCCAAGTGCGTCCGCAAAAGTTTTAACCCTTGGTTCTTCGTTGTTTGATACGATCATCAGCTTAAAACCGATCTTTTTGAGACGCGCGGCAAGCTTTACCGCTTCCTTTGTGGCCGGCTTGTCGTGCCCCACCAGGGTGTTGTCTATATCAAAAATGATCCCTCTGTAGCCCCAGAGATACAGCCCCTCGTAGTCGATGGTGTACGCCGATCTCGAAAACTCCCTCGGATAAAGGTTTCTGAATATGCTTTTTTTCCTTGATACCGGCAATTTCATCCTGTTTGTTCTCTAAGCAATTAATTTCATTATTTCTTTTCCAGATGATAAGTATAATCCAGAACGCGCGATAATGCAAGGTTTTTGAAATAACGCACCTGATAATTTTTAAATGTAAACGCTTACATTTTCTCTTGATTTTTCTCCCGCCATAACGTATAATAAACCCATCAACAAAAACCTATCCAATGCAGGAGGAATGGACATGAGTTTTATCGATAAGTTTTCGCTCAAGGGCAAGATCGCGCTCATAACAGGTGCTTCTTACGGCATCGGCTTCGCTATCGCAAAGGCATACGCAGAAGCAGGCGCTACCATCGTTTTCAACGATATCAAGCAGGAACTGGTTGACAAGGGCCTTGCATCTTACAAAGAGCTCGGAATCGATGCTCACGGTTACGTTTGTGACGTTACAAACGAAGAGCAGGTTAACGAGCTTGTAGCAAAAGTTGAGAAGGAAGTCGGCGTTATCGACATCCTCGTTAACAACGCAGGTATCATCAAGCGTATCCCTATGTGTGAGATGACAGCCGAGCAGTTCCGCCAGGTTATCGACGTTGACCTCAACGCTCCTTTCATCGTATCAAAGGCCGTTATCCCTTCAATGATCAAGAAGGGCCACGGCAAGATCATAAACATCTGCTCAATGATGAGCGAACTGGGCCGTGAGACAGTTTCCGCTTACGCTGCAGCAAAGGGTGGCCTCAAGATGCTCACAAGGAACATCTGCTCCGAATACGGCGAGCACAACATCCAGTGCAACGGCATCGGACCCGGATACATCGAGACTCCCCAGACTGCTCCCCTTCGCGAGAAGCAGCCCGACGGCAGCAGACATCCCTTCGATACCTTCATCTGCGCTAAGACACCTGCCAACAGATGGC
>JAGDCQ010000147.1 GCA_017958465.1 Lachnospiraceae bacterium | reverse complement strand
TCGCCATTGGTCCTTCTTGTTCTGGCGAACATGTCTATCTGAAGGTAGCCTGTTGCACTCTGAACGGCCTTAAGCTCGCCACGGTCAATATATACCCGGATAGTTCTTGGACTATAACCACTTGTGTAACCGCTTTGTATATCTTCTGCTGTGTAAATGGTAGGGTATTTAAGCCCGGAAGGGAGCGCATTCAAGGACGAAAGCCGGTCGTTTTTGAACGGGTTTGCGCTCATATCGTAAGGCTGTAACACCAGGAACTCTGAACTGTTTAGAGCATCACCTTCCGAAAAATCTTTAGGAACGTATACAATGCCATCAAGCGTAATATTAAAGTATAATTTGCCAGTTGCTACAGGGTTGACTGTTACACCGACCAGCTTGTCATAGGTCTGAACCAGCGTGCTTCCGTCATCATATGTATGTACAAGCTCTGTCTTCTCATATTTTTCTTCATAGTCGACCATGCCTTTTATCTCCACGGCATCGGCCTGTATTTCAGTTACGTCTCTAACTTCAAGATCCACGTAGATTTTGTTGCTCTCAAGATAATAATAGGCTTCGGTTCCGTTTGCAGCCATATTTTTAAGATATGACTTCGGAAAAGCAAGACTTAAGAAACCGGAGTAATTCATGGCAACACCATCTTTATCAACAACGATCCTTGCCTGAAACCAGCTTGTTCCGGCAGATACATTACTAAGAGGCTTAAAGAAAATGCCATTCCATTTAGAACCGCTGCTACTGCTTCCTGCCTGAGGTCCCAAAATAGGGATCAGTGTATTCTCACTGAAGCCTACAGCCAGTTCATCATCTCCAAGATCTATCCAGAACCAGGCATTTGTATAAATCAGTTTTGTATTATCAAGTTTAAGAGAGGCAGATATTATGCTGCTTTCAGGGTCATAAATCAGGGTGCTGTCTGCCCACCGATCATCAGATTGCTGAGTATCATCTACGGTAATCGTTATATTAGCCCTTGGTGCAATTACCTTAAACTTCGATTCTCCCGCATCGTAACCGTTCACAAATCGTCCGTTTGCATTTACGTAAGGCCAGTTCAGTGTGAATTTGTAAGTAGTGATCGTGTAAGGGTAAAAGCGCTGAGCCTTAACTGTTCCGGAAAGAACAACAGTTATGGTCCGCATGTCGGAACTGATACTTTTAACTTTTCCAGTAAGACCGATATTGTCTTTTAACCCGCCATCATAATGCATCTGACCGGATACTGTTATTCCGGTAAGCGGATCTCCGACCTTAACATTTTCGAAAACAAGCGGCTGTCCGGCTGAATCTTTACCGATTATCTCATATGTGGCAATAAGATTATCTGATTCACTATACGTTCTACCCACTTCGATTTCAGCTTCGGGGTACGTTATCTTAACGTATTCTTGCAAAGAAAAACCATCATCCGAAGTGATCTTATACGAAAACTTTCCCGAAATGTTGTTGACCTGAAGTGCGGTTGTTGAATCGCCTGCGCTTCCGTCAGTCATGGGATGTGTTGTTACACCGGCAGGAATAGTTATCGCGATAAAGTCATTTGAACCATGTTCGGGTGTGCCTGAAAAAACTATCGTGAAACTGGAATCACCAATATTTATCTTGTTCTTAAGGGTTGCTGTCACACCATTCGGGAGAAATGAATGTGTAACCTCATAGTTGTTATGAACATTGGTATAGATAAGATTGCCCGTAAACCATCCGCTGATATCTGTGCCGGCAGGATAACTCCTTAAAAAATTACCCTGGATATACACTTTAAGTTCGTTATTCTTTGTAATTGCCTTACCTTTTTCGCCCTGAAGCTTCCAGCCGTTTGTGGTCTGTAGAGTTGAAGCACCGTCGGATGTTCCAAAATAGATATACAGGCCAACGCCTACATAACCGCTCGGAAGGCTGAAATTTCTGACAATGTTGAACTTCGGAACAGTTGAATTGGTGAAGGTTACATCTATCCACTCGACGCCGTTTGTGCTTCCGTCGATAAAGTACATATGTTTTGCGCGCATCTTCAGTGTATCCCGAGATGCACCCCAGGCCTTGCCTGAAAACTCTACCTTGATGCTTGTGGCACCTACCGGTGCAGCTTCTTTTACAGTGGCCGTGATCCCTGCCGGCAGCGGAGAAGAGGCACCGCTGAACCAGTTGCTTATATCTTTTCCGGCTTCAAGTGCCTGATGAAGTGAAATACCGCCATTAAAAGAAATAGTATAGGTGTGGCTTGTAATATTCTGCCCAACTGTACCGGAGATATCTTCTATATGTGAACCTTCGATCGTGAAACTATATGTTGTTTCCGCACTTACTCTCCTGTTGCCGATAAAACATAAAGCAGCAGTGAAAAATGCAAGCATTATTACGATTAACGAGCCTTTTCTGCGCATTTTTTGACCTCCGTGTCGGATATATGTATGATCAGTGTCGAAAATTATAAAGGGTTTAAAACGAAAAAGATACATTTTCCTATAGTATATCGTCGAAAATGTATCTTTTTCAAGTGATCTGCGCCTATTCGGAGCTTATATAGACTAATTCGGTCGAAGCCGCATAAAGACTTCATCTCGGCCTGTTAGGATCCCGTCAAAAAAAGACCGGGCAGGAAAACTGCCCGGTCTCAAGCATCATATTCAGATCCTGTCAAGCGCGTTCGAGATATCCTCGATTATATCCTCAACATTTTCAATGCCTACCGAGAAGCGGATCATATCGGGCTGTACGCCGCATGCTACAAGCTCCTCATCGCTGAGCTGCCTGTGAGTCGCGGAAGCGGGATGGAGCACGCAGGTGTGGGCATCCGCAACGTGAGTCGCGATAATGGCCAGCTTAAGGCCCTTCATGAACTCCTCGGCTTTCTTCCTGCCGCCCTTTACGCCAAAGGAAATGACGCCGCAGGTGCCGTTTGGCATGTATTTCTTTGCTCTTTCGTAGTACTTGTCGCCGGGCAGACCGGGATAGGTAACGTAAGCCACTTTTTCATGCTTGCTCAAGAATTCCGCTACTTTCTCAGCGTTCCTGCAGTGTCTCTCCACCCTTACGGCCAGGGATTCAAGGCCGAGGTTGAGCAGGTAGCAGTTCATGGGCGAAGGGATGGAACCGAGGTCTCGCATAAGCTGGGCAGTAGCCTTTGTGATATAGGCGCCCTCTTTGCCGAACTTCTCGGCATATGTGATCCCGTGGTAAGACTCGTCCGGGGTGCAAAGGCCCGGGAACTTGTCGGCGTGGGCCATCCAGTCGAACTTGCCGGAATCCACGATAACGCCGCCAACTGTGGCATCATGGCCATCCATATATTTTGTGGTGGAATGGATGACGATGTCAGCTCCCCACTCGATAGGCCTGCAGTTTATGGGAGTTGCAAATGTATTGTCGATGATGAGCGGCACACCGTGAGCGTGCGCAGCCTTTGCAAAACGCTCAATGTCGAAGACTATGAGCGCAGGATTTGCGATAGTCTCGCCAAAAACAGCCTTGGTATTCGGCTTGAATGTGGCTTCAAGCTCCTCATCCGTGCACTCCGGGTCAACAAATGTGAAGTCGATACCCATCTTGCGCATGGTCACGTTGAAAAGGTTGAAGGTCCCGCCATAGATCGAAGTTGATACAACAACATGGTCGCCTGCGGTTGCAAGGTTGAACACCGAAAAGAAGGATGCAGCCTGCCCCGACGATGTCATGATCGCAGCAGTACCGCCCTCAAGAGCCGCTATCTTTGCGGCAACGAAGTCGTTTGTGGGGTTCTGGAGCCTTGTATAAAAGTATCCCGATGCCTCGAGGTCAAAGAGTTTCCCCATATCCTCGCTGGTGTCGTACTTGAATGTTGTGCTCTGGATGATGGGGATCATGCGCGGTTCACCGTTTTTCGGTGTATATCCGGCTTCGATGCATTTGGTTTCCTGTCTCATTGTTTTGCCTCCGTTGTTGTTTCATTTTTTATCTCGTCGCGTCGCGCGCGTCTGTCATTTCCTGAAAGCTTGTAATAAGCTTCTTTTGCCTTGTACATATCGTTGTCCGCGAGCTTTGCAAGCTCATATGTCGTAAGGCCCGGGTGGTCCGAGCTCTTTACGTAGCCGCAGGATACGGAAAGCACAAGCCCGTTAGTTTCGGACCAGGTCCTTAAAAGCTTCTTGAAATCCGTTTTCAGGTCCTCAAGGATATAAGCCTCGGGGAAGATGACGGCCACAAACTCGTCGCCGCCGATCCTGTAAAGCTTCCCGTATTTGCCGAACACCTTCTTCATGCAATCTGCAGCCCCGCTTATCAGCTTGTCGCCCGCATCATGCCCAAGGGTATCGTTTGTGGTCTTGAGCCCGTTAAGATCCATGGAAACGTAGACGTATTCCTTGTTTGCAAGGCTCTTGTTGTAATTCATGATATCGGTCTCGTATGCCCGCCTGTTAAAGAAGCCGGTCATCTGGTCCGTGTTTGCGGTATCATGCTCTTTTATGATCTTGTAGGTAAGGTTTCTTACAACGAAATATATCAGCAGGGAAGCGAGCACAACGTATATGCTCATCATGATCATCCCTGTCTTTATGTTTTCGTTGATAGAGCTGAAAGTCTGGCCGATAAGGATAAGATAATCGCCGTTACACTTGAATGAATAATAGCTCGGGTGCCCGTCGATCTTGCCGATCTTGTGAGCTAACACCGACGAGTCGTCGCAGGAAATGTCGGCCCCAAGCCTGCTTATTGTGTAGCCTTGCAGATGTTTTGCGGAAGAGCCCAGGATCGTGCCTGTTTCGTGCTCTGCCACGATTATATAAAGGCCCTCAGCGGATACCATTCCGTCTACCATCTTCGCTATGGAGTTGGCCTTTAGTTCTTCCATGAGTTTTTCCGGTTCGATCCCGATCTGCACCATGCGCTCGCCTGTCTCGCTCCAGGTCATGGCGTACATCATGGGCTTGTTTTCGCCGGTGTTTTCCTCAATGTCCTGGCAGAGCGTGAGGGTCTTGTCGTTGAGCATTGGCTTAAAGAAGGCGATCTGCTCGCCGGCATCCATATTCATCCCGATGAATTTTGTGTTGGTCCCGTTGTAGATGGTCCCGCCCACGTCAAACAGATAGATCTCGTCGACGCTCACGAGCTTCGCTATCTTTCGCAGCTCGTTGCTGTCCGCGCCTATGAGCGGTTCGTGATCGATGATGTAAGCGACGGCCTTTGCACGCGTGATATAGTCGTCTTTGTAGCCTTCCTTAAGGGATGCTTCCTGGCGGGCGTTGCGCACGAGCATGGCTTCTATCTGCTCAATAAGAAGGCCTCCCGTATGGAAAGCCTGCCGGCGGTTTCCGCTGGCCTGGACAAAGTAGAATCCTGCCACCAGCACAAACACAGTCAACACTATTATCACTGTGAAAATGATCTTGCGGTTTTTTTTCAATACGATCCCCACCCTTGGTGAATTTTCTCGGCGCAAAACGCCCGGATACACATCTGCTTTATTATAAAACCTTTTTTATAGTATGTCAAAAGGTATGTTAACGGCTCTCTTGTGTTGTAAAAAATAGCAGTTTGTAGTATAATCTTGTCGTATGCGGAGCAGATCCGTAAATATTCGGGAGCCGGCAAGGAACGGCATCCCACAACTCAAGGAGGTTTCATTTATGGGCGTAAATCGTTT
>JAGDCQ010000146.1 GCA_017958465.1 Lachnospiraceae bacterium | reverse complement strand
GGTATGGACAGACTGATGAACGGAAGAACTACTTTTGTAATTGCACATAGACTCTCGACAGTTAGAAATTCTAATGTTATAATAGTATTGGAACATGGTAACATCATCGAAAGGGGAACCCACGAAGAGCTCCTTGCGATGAAAGGCCGCTACTACGACCTTTACACGGGAACCGTAGAGCTCGATTGACCGGAAGTCGGTTATAAGAATCGTCTGTCCGGCCATTTGCCAAGGAGGTATTTGTTATGCATTACAGGATCATGGGGAAAACAGGGGTTGAAACTTCGCTGCTGGGTTTTGGCTGTATGCGCTTTCCGACACTTGAAAACGGAAAGATCGACAGGCTGACGGCAACGAAAATGCTGATCAAAGCATACGAGAGCGGAGTTAATTACTTCGATACCGCGTACCCTTATCACAAGGGTGAGTCGGAAAGGTTCGTGGGGAGCTTCTTTAAGACCACGGGACTGCGTGACAAGGTGTTCCTTGCCACAAAGCTTCCCCTCTGGGAGATAGAATCCGTTGCGGATGCCGAGAGGATCTTTGCGGAGCAGCTCAGTCACCTTAAGACCGATTACATCGATTTTTATCTTATGCACGCCGTAAACGCCGACCGTTTTGACAAGATGGTGGAGCTTGGGGTTGTGAAACTCCTTGAAAAGTACAAAGAAGAGGGCAAGATCCGTTTCCTCGGGTTCTCCTTCCACGATTCCTACGAGGTTTTTGAACGCGTTATCAAATACCGTGACTGGGATTTCTGCCAGATCCAGCTTAATTACATGGATGCGGAGATCCAGGCCGGGATGCGCGGCTACGACCTTGCAAGGGAGCTCGGTATCCCGCTTGTGATCATGGAGCCTGCAAAGGGCGGCGCGCTTACTTCCTATGCACCCGATATCGTAAAGATGTTAAAGGATGCGGATCCAAACAGATCCGTTGCCTCCTGGGCATTCAGATGGGTAGGGTCCCTCCGAAACGTAAAAGTGGTTTTGAGCGGCATGTCCAATATGGAGCAGCTGGAAGACAACCTTTCCACCTTTGAGAACTTTGAGCCTCTTACCGACGAGGAAAAGCCGCTTGTGGATAACCTTGTAAAAGAGATAAGGAGCCGCACCTTCAACGGCTGTACGGGCTGCAGGTACTGTGTACCATGTCCCGGCGGCGTAGAGATACCGAGAGTGTTCCGTATCTGGAACGATTACGGAATGTACAACAATGCGGGATCCGCAAAATGGCAGTATCTGCATGAGATGAAGCCCGAAGCCAGGGCGGACAATTGCCTCGAGTGCGGCGTTTGTGAAACTGCCTGTCCTCAGGGAATGCCTATAAGAGAGCATCTTAAGGCTGCACACGCCCTTCTATCATCTCTTGAATGACGGTTTTGCGTTAAAAGCGGAATATAGACTATTCCGAAAGAATGGAGACACAAGATGACAGACTTTGAATATGTCAAACAGTTTAAGGTAGGTCCCCTCATGTGCGATTACAACCTCCGCCTCTTTCCGGCGGAGGTTTTCCGTGCATTGCAGATAACTGCCGATGAGCACGTGGAGGAGCTTGGCTTCGGCGGCTACGCCATGGCAGACAGGGGCTACTCCTGGGTACTTATCCGCACCGAAGTGTGGATGGAGGATTATCCGAAATACGAGGAAACCTTTGAGGTTTATACTGCAACGAGCGAGACAAGGCACGGGGTTTACCCCCGTTACTACGAGATCCGAAAGGACGGCCGGGTGATAGGCCGGGCAATGGCTCTCTGGGTTGTGCTCGACAACGTGAAACGCAGCATGGTGACTGAAAAAGAGTCCGGGATCAGTGTTGTTGCGGCAAAGCTCAGAAACGAGATACCGAAGTTCCCGGCTGCGCCAAAGGCGCTCCCTGCGGGAAAAACCACTGTTTCGAAGCGTACTGTGCGCTATACGGACCTTGATATGGTAGGGCATATGAACAATACCCACTATATAGACTGGCTCACGGACGCAATACCGTGGCAGACCTTCAAAGAAAAGATGATAAGCCACATGATAGTTGGGTATTCCGAGGAAACAAGGCCTGACACAGAGCTTACACTGGAGCTTAAGACTGAAGGGAACAGCTTTTCTTTCAGGGATCTGTCTGAAAATACAGAGCACTTTGTTGTAACGGGAGAATGGTCCGAAATCAAGTGATACTGCGCTTTTCGGGACGTAATGAAAAGTCATCCGGCATAAAAATGAAAGAAAATAATGATGTTTACAACGAAAACATGTAAATTCACGCATTTATCGTTTTTTTTTCTTGAAATGGACGGGATGATTTGATAATATACACTTAGACCGCGGGAACGCGGAATAGACAGATCACGAAGGAGATATAGTATGGGTTTAATTCAGGCAGCTTTAACATCGGCCGGAACAGTTCTTGCCGATCAGTGGAAAGAGTTCTTTTACTGCGATTCACTGGATGGGAACACTCTTATGGTTAAAGGCCAGAAGCGAGTAGGCAAAGGCTCTTCGAACACAAAGGGGTCAGACAATATTATTTCAAACGGTTCTACTATCGCTGTTAACGAAGGTCAGGCAATGATGATCGTTGAGCAGGGTCAGATAGTTGATTTCTGTGCAGAGCCCGGCGAATTTGTATTTGATACCTCAACAGAGCCTTCCATCTTCACAGGAAAGCTTGGGGAGTCGCTCCTTGAGACCTTTAAGGTTCTTGGAAAGCGTTTCACCTACGGTGGCGACACAGGTAAGGATCAGAGGATCTATTTCTTCAACACAAAGGCCATCATCGACAACAAATACGGCACAACAAATCCTGTTCCTTTCCGTTTTATCGACAACAATCTGAAGCTTGATATCGAGTTCTCTATCTCGGTACATGGTTC
The DNA here is from genome assembly GCA_017958465.1 of Lachnospiraceae bacterium. Taxonomy (GTDB): domain Bacteria; phylum Bacillota; class Clostridia; order Lachnospirales; family Lachnospiraceae; genus SZUA-448. Next base: position 2,620 of record JAGDCQ010000146.1, on the reverse strand, counting down.
ATACAACTACAGGATGATCGACCCGATGCTCTTCTACAAGAACATCGCAGGCAACGTTACAGACGAGTACAAGAGAAGCCAGATCGACCAGCAGCTTAAGTCCGAAGTACTTAACGCTCTTGCTCCCGCTCTTGCAAAGATCTCCGCAAAGGGTATCCGTTATTCGGAACTTCCCGCATACAACAACGAGATCGGCGACGCTCTCCGCGAAGTACTTAAGGAAAGATGGACAAAGACCTACGGTCTTGAGATCGATTCCTTCTTCGTAAATTCCGCTACAACATCCGAAGAGAACCAGAAGATGATCACAGACCTTCAGAGAAAGGCTGTTTACAAGGATCCTTCGATGGGTGCTGCAGGTCTTGTTGATGCAACCCAGACCGCTATGGTTGACGCTGCAAACAATGACGCAGGCGCTATGACAGGCTTCATCGGCCTTAACTACGCTCAGAACGCAGCAGGCGGCAACATCCAGAACCTCTACGCAGCAGGTGCTGCTCAGGCTCCCGCAGCAGACAGCTGGAAGTGCGCATGCGGCACAGTTAATACCGGCAACTTCTGCTCGGCTTGCGGCGCTAAGAAGCCCGCTCCCGCAGGAACCTGGACATGTGCATGCGGCACAGTTAACACCGGCAACTTCTGCTCGGCATGTGGCGCTAAGAAGCCCGCTCCCGCAGGAACCTGGACATGTGCATGCGGTACAGTTAACACCGGCAACTTCTGCTCGGCTTGTGGAGCAAAGAAGCCCGAATAATAGGCAGATCCTATGTTGAAAGCGATTTATACAGATATAGATCAATTTTCAAATGACGAAATCAAAAGCCTGCTTCCTCACATCAGTGAGGAACGCAGGCTTTTTGCCTTGCAGATAAAGAACTCAAAAAGGTTTGCGGAATGCGTTGTTTCCGAGGCGCTGGCAAGGGTGGCGCTTTCTCTTGCTTCGGGTATTCCTGCCGGGGATTTTGTTTTTGGGCGCGGAGAGAAGGGGAAGCCTTTCCAGACTACTGTTCCGGGGCTTTTCTTCAATATATCCCACAGTAACGGCCTTTGCCTTTGCGCTGTTTCAGACAGCGATGTGGGAGCCGATATAGAAAAGTCGGGAAGGATTAAGCTTAAGCGCGCAAAAGCTTTTTTGTCGGAGAGGGAACTTGCCGAATACGAAAAGGCGGTCTGCGACGGCGACAGGGCCCTTCTTGCCACAAAGTTCTGGTGCAGGAAAGAAAGCTACCTTAAGCTCCTTGGAACGGGATTCGACAGAAAACCCGCAGAAATTGATACTGTATCCCTTGATGAAGCTGTCTTTGACGAAGGGGTTATAAACAGCGATTTTTGGTACTGTATCTGCAGAAAAAATTTGAATTTGGGGCTTGACAAACCGGATCAAATTGCACAAAGCCGACCAACACTGAATTTGATCAAAACACAAGATATAGTGGTGAGCCTCAAAAAATGTTAATATATTTTGTGTTTTTGTGTTGACATCGCAAAATACATCTGCTACAATCTCCTCATAGGGTAACCGTGTGTACAAAAAGCGTACTGCTTTTCAAATAAAGGGGTGTGCACAGGTTGGAAAGAATATCAACCACGGAGGAGATCAGTAATGCTCAAAGTAATCAAGCGAGACGGCGAAATAGTTGAATTTGATATACGCAAAATATCAAACGCCATCGCGAAGGCATTCGATGCCACAAACAAAATCTATGACAGCACCATCACCGATATGCTGGCACTGAACGTAACAGCGGACTTCCAGGATAAAGTGAACAGGGAGACCGGCACCATCTCTATCGAAGAAGTTCAGGACAGCGTAGAGCACGTCCTTGAGCGCAGCGGATATACGGATGTTGCAAAGGCATACATCCTGTATCGTAAGAACCGCGAGAAGATCCGTAACATGCGTTCCACCATCCTTGACTACAAGGAGATCGTAGACAGCTACGTTAAGGAAGAGGACTGGAGAGTTAAAGAAAACTCTACCGTTACATATTCGGTCGGTGGTCTCATTCTTCATAATTCAGGATCCGTAACCGCCAACTACTGGCTTTCCGAGATCTACGATGACGAGATCGCAAACGCACACAGGAACGCCGACATCCACATCCACGACCTTTCGATGCTCACGGGCTACTGCGCAGGCTGGTCGCTGAAGCAGCTCATCAAAGAAGGTCTCGGCGGTATCCCCGGAAAGATCACATCTTCCCCTGCGAAACACCTTTCAACCCTCTGCAACCAGATGGTCAACTTCCTTGGTATCATGCAGAACGAGTGGGCAGGCGCGCAGGCATTCTCCTCATTCGATACATACCTTGCACCTTTTGTTAAAATAGACAACTTAAGCTATCACGAAGTAAAACAGTGCATCCAGTGCTTCATCTACGGCGTAAACACACCCAGCCGCTGGGGCACACAGGCTCCGTTCTCAAACATCACACTGGACTGGACCGTTCCGAACGACATGGCAGAGCTTAACTGCATCATCGGCGGACAGGAAGTGGATTTCAAGTACAAAGACTGTAAGAAAGAGATGGATATGGTCAACAAGGCCTTCATCGAGATCATGATCGAAGGCGATGCAAACGGCCGCGGTTTCCAGTATCCCATCCCTACATACTCCATC
>JAGDCQ010000145.1 GCA_017958465.1 Lachnospiraceae bacterium | reverse complement strand
CTCCAGGCTTTTGCCTCGCTCAACCGCAAGATGCTCGCTTTGACCGACAATCGCCCTCTCGAGCAGGACTCCAGCTACCACCAAAGTGCCGAATTGCAGCGCCAGATCGATCAGTTCCCCGTCTGCTATGATAAAAAAGAAAGCCTTCCTCAGTAAAACCGAAGTCATAGTCGTCGAGAGGTCCGGTTAAGCCGTCATATCTTGACAATTCCGGAACGGTTCTGAATGCAAGCTTTATATTTTCAACAATATCATCTTCAAACTCGGCAAGTTCATCTGCTTTTTCTATTCTGACTTGTAACCCGGGGGCATTTCCCAACCAAGGCGCATCTATATAAAACCTGAAATAATGAGATTTATAATTCATATGAAAAAAAACAGGGGTTTCTACACCGCATTTTCCAATGCAATCTATATAAATGCTTTTTTCTCTGTCAACACACCAACTGGCGTGGTAATATTTTGTTTTAAAAAGTTTTTTATAAAAATCTTCATCAGCTTCGGGTACTTTTTCATAAACAAACATTTCCGTGCCTCCAATATCGAAGTTTTTGATTGTTTGTAATCTGCTGCTATATCTCACTATTCCTGTAGTCGTTGGCGCTCACGCCGCAGATCTTCTTGAAAACCCTTGAAAAATGCGCAAGGTCCAGAAAGCCAACGGCCTCAGCTATATCAACGATCCTGTATCCCGGGTCTTTTAGGAGTTCCTTTGCTTTCTCGATCCTGATGCCGTTTAGGATCTCTGAAAAGTTCTTTCCGGTATGCTTGTTAAGAAGCTTGCTCAGATGCCACTGGCTGACATAAATGTGGTCGGCCACGTCCACAAGCTTAAGTTTTTCCGTATAGTTCTCTTTTATATACTTGAGCGCGTTGTTGACGATAAAGGAGCTGGCGGGATTTTCAAGGATAGCGTCGTCTTCCTGCCCGTCTTCCGGCTCCTGTTCCTGCCCTGTTCTGCCGGATTGGCGCAGCTTATCCGTCATGGCGGTAATGGCTTCCTCGATCTCGTCATGCCGTGAAGGCTTTAGTAGAAACCTTGTCACGCCAAGGTGCAGGGCCTCTCTGGCATAGTCAAACTCCCTGTAACCCGTGAGAACAGAAACCTGCATATAAGGAAACTCGGATTTAACGGCCGCGATCATGGTAAGCCCGTCCATATTGGGCATTGCGATGTCGGATATAAGTATATCGGGCTTTTCCTTCCTGATGAGCTCGATACCCTCCGCTCCGTCGTAAGCAAAGCCCGCTACCCTTGCGTTCCACTTGCTCCAGTCTATAGTTTTTGAAAGCCCCTCTACAATGATGGGTTCATCATCGATTATCGCTACTTTATACATTCTATCACTTCTCCGATCGCTTCTTCCACCGGTGTCAGCCCTTTGACTATGGCCGGCATGTTTTCAAAAACAGGCGCTCTGCTTTCTGCGGGCACGTAATCCTGAACAGCAGTGCTCACCCCGCTGGCGTGCTCCGCCATATAAAGAGCGCTGCTCACAAAGGACGAAACATCTTCCTGTTCCAGCTTTACGCCGCTTTTGAGCGCAGTGACCGAAACCAGGGCAAACTTAGACACCATCGCATCCGTTGTCATAAAGGACACAAAACTCACCGCTGCGGCCCTTTTTTCGGGATCGTTCCAGGCTTTTCTGGAAATATAATAGCCGCTTGAAAGTCCGCCTATGATGTCTGTGGTCTTTCTGTTGTTCTTCCCGGGAACAAAGGTCACACAGAAATCGTCAATGTTCTCCGCTGCGTCCTCTATCGCCGAAACTCTCCAGGAGCCGTCCAGCAGGAAAGCAGCCTTTCCGCTTATAAAATCGCGCATGGTCTCGTCGTCCGAGGCAGAAAGCGTACTGGGCGGGAAAAAGCCCTTATCATACATCTTCTTAAGGTCCTTAAGGCCCGCGATCCAGGCTTTCCCCTGCTCATCCTCAAGGCTTCCCGGAACGATGGAATGGGTTTCCGGATCCTGATGATTGTAGATACAGAATTCAAACCAATAGTGGGGAACGTTTGCGAGAGAGGCCGCAATGGGGATAAACCCCGCGTTCCGGATCTTTTCGCACATCTGCATAAAGGTGTCCCAGTCCGTGTTTTCGTCCGGGATCTCCACTCCGGCTTCACGGCAGACCTTCTTGTTTACGAACAGGCCCTCCCAGTAGCCGTTTACCGGGATGCAGTAAACCTTCTGATCAACAGGTGACGCCGGCATAAGGCTTTCCTTCATGTTGGAGGCATAGTCGGGGTAAACTTCCCGTATCTCGTCAAGGGAAACCACTCTGTTGTTCTGGACAAGCACACTGGCATCTTCCCCGGCAAAATAAAACAGGATATCGGGCTCGGCCCCTGTCTGGTAGTCCATGATGACCCTTGTTTTGAAGGCCTCGTCCGAAGTGACGGAGGTGTCAAGTACCGTGTTTCCGGTCCTTGTCTGCCACTCGCTGACGGCGTTCTTGAAATTTCTGGCGTTACCGTCGTTGCCCGCATACATGGTCATGACGGTAAGCTCGATATTGTCCTTGTTCTTGTTGACGGGCCCGGTCTTTAGCCCTCCAAAGGCGCAGGAAGACAAAAGGATCGCGGACAGCGAAAGGCCGAGCAGCATTTTGATTATTCTTTTAGGCGTTCTCACTCCTGCCACCTCCCATCTTCAGCTTGAGAAGGCTTACAGTGTCGTTTTCTTCGTTGTAAACCTTAAGTCCGCAATCTTCCCCATACATAAGCTTCAGGCGCTTGTTGACGTTTCTGATGCCTATGCTGGAGTGGTGCTTTTCACCGGTCTCATCGTCGGACAGCAGGTGTTCGACTTTTGCGATATCGGCAGGGCTCATATTGCCCGTATTCCGGACCTCTATAAACATATATCCGTCTTTTGCATAGACGTTTATACTGATCCTGCTTTCGGCAGAGGCTTTTGCCCCGTGTTCCACCGCGTTTTCCACGATGGGCTGGATGATGAGCCTCGGAACCTCTATGCCAAGCAGCTTCTCGTCCACGTTTTTTGTAATGGTGAGGCGCTTGCCCATCCTTTCGGAAATGATGTAAAGATAGGCATCCACGTATTCCATCTCTCCCCGGAGGGCTATGGTCTTCTCGTCCTTGCGGTTAAGAGTGGAATTAAGCATGGTGGAGAGGGCTTCGATCATATTGCTTACCTTGAAGACGCCGTTCAGACGCGCCTCCCAGTTGATGATCTCAAGGGTATTGTTCAGAAAATGAGGGTTGATCTGGGACTGGAGCGCCTTGATATTGGCGTCCCTCAGGGCTATTTCCTCAACAAATATCTTCTCAAACTGGTTTTTAAGCTCGTCGCTCATGGAGTTGAAGGAATCGTTGAGATAGTCAAACTCCCTGCTCCCCGCACTTTTTTCGGTGATGTGGTAGCCGTAGTTGCCGCTTGAGATCTCAAACGCCGCCTTTACAAGGTTGCCCACGGGATCGGACACATTTTTCCTCAGGTAGATAAAAAGCGTCACCACAAGGGGGATGAGGAAGGCCAGGACGATCACAAGGAAGGAGTAGGTAGCCTTTATTTCGCCAAAGAGCAGGCCGGAATCCAGCCGTACAACGTAGGACATGATGATCCCGTTATAATTCTCCGTGAGATATACGTAGTACTTTCCTTCGAACTTTTCCACCACAGGACCGCCGGTTGCCTTTGAGAGCTCAAACGCCGGAGGAAGGGTGACCGCGTTTCCGTAGATCTGCTCCCCGCCGGAAAACACATAAGCCTCATCATAGGCCCATACAGTGTTCAGAGCGTCGAAAATATTGCTTTTGTTAAGCTCCATGACTATCATGGCAAAGGGCTTATATTTGTCGTTCAGGAGGTTTCTGAGAAGATACAGGGAGCTTCCGCCGTTATAGAGCACAATGCCGGAATCCAGGCTTTCGCCTATCGCAAGGGCATCCTTAAGATAATAGTTCTTGAAATACAGGACATTGTCGTAGGAACTGCCGGAGCTGTAAGTGGAGTAGAAAAGGTCGGGATCTTCGGTGAAGAATACCATAGTGGTATCGAGATTCTGGTTAAAGCGGTACTGGGAGGAGAGATACAGGGTCATGGAATCGTAAAGAGCCTGCTTCTCGCCTGTCTTTTTGTAGGTGGACCAGCTTTCGGAGATAACATTGAAGTATGTGGCGTTCCTTGAGGCGTTTACGCACTCGTCAAGGCCGGTCTCGATGCTGTAGAGAGCCTTGTTCATAGAAAGGGAAAGCTCAGCCGTCACCTGGACGCTCATCTTGTCCGAAACAAGGAAAAACACGATAAAAGAAGCCATCGTTATGGGCACAAGCCAGATGATGACAAGAAGAATGATCATTTTCCATTTAAGGTCAAGCTTCTTCATTCAGTAAACTCCAAAAACACGCTTTGCATATATAATGCAATGATATTTTACCACATACGCCCCAAAAACAAAAACCCTATTTTAACGGGCAAAACTTGCCGCACCCTGGCAGGTGCGGCAAGCCTAAAGGATATCAATATGAAGACCTTATTTATTCTTCAGGAAATTCTGAAGCTGTGCGTTAGCCTCGTCAATGATCTTCTGCATTCCGTTGTCATTGAGTTTCTTAAGGAATGCGGGAAGAACCTGCTCGGGATCTACAGCACCTACGCTGAGTGTGAGCGCATATTCAGCAGCAGCGTTTGCTACGGCTGCAAGCTCGTTGGAAACAGGATCCGAATTGAATGTGAATCCAAGGATCGGGATACGGTCAGCTGCTCCGTAGTATGCCTTGAACTTGGTCCAGAAATCTGCGCCCTGTCCCTTCTGAGGAGGAAGGAGGGTTACGTTACCCATACCGTTTGTCCAGGGTGAGTATTTAGCTCTTTCGTTCTCGATAAACTCTACTTCGCCAATGTCGTTCTTTGTGTAGTGAACGCCCTCTACGCCGTAATCAAGAAGGGTGAAGAGGTAGGGATCGGTGTTGAGAAGGTTAAGGAACATCATAGCTCTTTCAGGGTTCTTGGAAGCCGTGGAGATAGCCATCATAGCGCCCTGTGAAGATGTGGTGTCAACGTAAGCGGGAGTTGTTCCGACAAATGCAACCTGGAAGCCTCTCTCTGCGCTTGCCTGTGTCTCGTAGCCGAGTGAGTAGGACTGGGTTCCGATCAGGTACTGGCCGGTAAGCTGCTTCTCGGAACGAAGGTTGTTAGCCTGCTCTGCGTTTGCAAGACCGGGATCGATATAACCCTTAAGGAAGTATTCTCTTGTCTTTGTTACGAACTTCTTGTATTCGTCAGTTGCGAACTTGTTTAAGATAACGTCGCCGTAAGCGCCCTTGTCGGAAGTCTTAGTAGGGTTGATGTAGTAGGAGAGAAGGTTTGTTGAACCTGAATCGCCCGCAACGATGATGGAGTTGTCGACCATACGCTCAGCAACTGCGCCTTCGATAAGGAGCGGATAGAAGTTTTCGCCTTCGCCGGCCTTTACCTTAGCGAGGATCTCGCCAAATCCGTAGTAGTCAGTTTTCTTGATGTCGTCTACAGTGTAGCCGTACTTCTCAAGAAGGGGAACGTTGATATCCCAGCAGAGCTGGCAGGCGATATCCTTGTAACCGGGAACAGCGTAAACGCCGAAACCGTCAGAACCTTCGATCTTTGCGCCTGTTGTGAGAACGTCGGGAAGAAGGTTCCATACTTCTTTTCCGTATTTCTCAAGAAGGTTGTTTTCAGGGTTGTCAAGCCTTACCCATGCGCCGCGCTTTGCAAACAGGTTGTATTCGTCTGCGGACCAGGAGCAGGTAAAGTAGATGTCAACGTCGTCGTTTCCGTTGATAGCAAGGACTGCGTTGGTGTCGAAGTCACCCCATGTACCCCAGATGGGTTCAAGAGTTACGTTAAGTTTTTCGTCAAGGTACTTGTTTACTTCTTCAAGAACCTTTTTGTCATCCGAAACATTGCTTCCGTGGAAGTACATCTTGAGGGTAACATGATCCTTGGGACGACCGTTTGCGTCCGTTCCGTTTCCCCCGTTGTTCTTACCGCATGCGGTAAAAGAGCCGATGATCATGCATGCCACCAGCAAAAGGGCTACAATTTTTTTCATTTGGTTTCCTCCTGAGTTAATAAAACTTGTTATATGTGACCGGCGCCTTGCCGGGATCACCGTGTTCAACCTTTTACCGATCCTATCGTCAGGCCGGAGATGATGTATCTCTGGAAGAAGGGATAGGCAAAGGCTATGGGCACAACGATAAATACTACGAGTGCCATTCGAAGAGACGCGCTTGGCAGGTCTCTTAACATTTTTGAAGCTTCAACGCCGATAACGGAGGCGTTCTTGAACAGGAAATCCGCCTGGTTCTGCATTTTCATAAGCAGGTACTGCAGAGGGATGTACTTTGAATCCTTGATGTAGAGCATGGCAAGGAACCATTCATTCCAGTAGGACAGCGCCGTGAGAAGCCCGACGGTGGCGATACCGGGCTTTGCGATGGGGATTATGATCCCGAACAAAGTCCTGTATTCGCCGCTTCCGTCTATGGCAGCCGCTTCGATCAATTCAGTGGGGATGGAGGAGGAGAAGAAAGTCCTCATAATGATGATGTTGAAGGGGCTGATAAGGGCGGGTACTATAAGCGCCGCGTAGTTGTTGGAAAGGTGGAGGAGCTGCTTGCATACCATGAAGGTAGGGACAAGACCGCCGCCGAACAACGTTGTAAAAAACGCGAAAAAGGTGAAGAAATTCCTGTATTTGAAGTCCTTCCTGAAGAGGGCGTAGGAATACATTATGGTCATAAGAAGGCTCGTGACCGTTCCGACTATGGTTACAAAGAAGCTGTTGAAATAAGACCTCCACAGCTGGTCACCAAGCTGGAAAACGTATTGGTAGGCCCCCGTGCTCCACTTTATGGGGCGGAAGGAATAACCGATTGCTCTTATGCTTTCCTCCGAGGAGAAGGAGATTATCACTACGAATATGAAAGGTATGATGCAGGCCGCGCAGAACAGTCCGAGGATAATGTAGAAGGATATCTCTGAGACTATACCGGGCTTTCCGAGACGGCTTTTTTTACGAGTTTTCACCGGTTCGATCCTCCTTTCTCAGAACAGTGAACTTTCAGCGTCAATGCGCTTTACTACTGAGTTTGCCAGCAGCATACAGACGAAACCGACTACGTTCTGGAAGACGCCTGCGGCGGTTGTCATGCCAAGGTTGCCGCCTGTGGCCGCAAGAGACCTGTATACGTAGGTATCGATGGTCTGGGTAACATCAAGTATTGAGCCTGATGCCAGGGGCACGTTCCAGAAAAGACCGAAGTCCGAGTTGAAGATCTTGCTTATGTTCATGATGAGCAGGATGGCGATCATCGTGCGCAGATTTGGCAGTGTAACGTATTTTACCTGCTGCCACTTTGTAGCGCCGTCGATGGAGGCCGCTTCATACAGGGTCTTGTCTATGCCGGTGATGGCGGTAAGGTAGAGGATACAGGAATAACCTGTGTTCTTCCAGAGATTCGCGAGTGTCAGGATCACCGGCCAGGGCTGGGACGTATGGTACCAGTTGGTGGCTTCTCCGAAATTCCTGATCTGCCACTTTACGATAAGTCCGTTTGTGGGATCGAGGAGCGCCATAACGAAGTAGCTGACAACTACCCAGCTTATGAAGTAGGGGAAAAACATAAGTGTCTGATATGTTTTTGCCACGAACTTGTTTGTGATCTCGTTAAGGATTATCGCGAAGGATACGGAGATAACAAGTCCGAGGAAGATCCACAGCAGGTTGTAGCCCACTGTGTTGCGGATCATCTTCAGCGAGTCCGTAGTCGCGAAAAGGAATTTGAAGTTGTCGAATTTCACCCATTTGGAGTGAATGATGTTGTTTATAAGGCCGGGAGCCTTAGTGTAGATCTTGTAGTCCTTGAAGGCGATGGTGATTCCGAACATGGGAAGGTATCTGAGCAAGATCAGCCAGATGGCTGTCGGAAGGACCATCGTGAGCAGGATGAGGTTCTTTTTGAGCTGTCGCCTTGCAGAGCTACTCTTTTTTTGTGTTTTACTGTTTGCCAACCTCAGGTCACCTCCCTCTTTGCTTGTATAATAACAAGAAAAGATGCCAAAGTAATTAGATTGCTTTGGCATCTTTTGACTAGATTTGTGCAAGTGGTATATTTTTGGTCTGAAATTGTTGCGGGTTTTGGTTAATGAGCACAAAGCCCGAGGTAATTCTCGAAGGTCTCGCAGAACTTTGCGGCTTCACGCTCTTCTTTCATTTCGCAGAAAATACGCAGAAGCGGCTCTGTGCCTGAGAAACGGACGGAAATCCAGCCCCCGTCCTTTAAGTAGATCTTAAGGCCGTCCAGGTAGGAGATCTTCTCAATCTCATAGTCGATATGAGGAAGGTTCTTGTCCTCAAGAAGGAGCTTCCTGATCTGTTCCTTCTTTTCCTGGCTGAACCTGTAATCACGCTCGCAAAGCGCCATAGCGCCGTATTCCTTCCGGATGTGGTCCATTATATCGGAGAGCTTCATCCCGGTAACAGCAAGCATCTCCACAAGGAGGGCAGCGGCGTAAATGCCGTCTTTTCCCTTGATGTGGCCTTTGACCGCCATACCGCCGGAGGACTCGCCGCCGATGATGGCATCCGTCTGGTTCATCTTCGCGGAAATGTATTTGAAGCCTACCGGAACCTCGTGGCATTCCTGCCCAAAGCTCTTTGCGATGGAGTCGAGGAGGTGGGTGGTGCAGATGTTTCGCACGCAATCCCCCTTCCAGCCCTTGTATTTCACAAGATAGTAGTAAAGCACCACAAGGATGTCGTTGGGGTGAAGGAAGTTGCCTTTGTCGTCTATGACACCGATCCTGTCGGCGTCGCCGTCGGTGGCTATGCCGAGGTCGAAGTTGTAGGACATTACGCGGTTCTTGAGATCACGGAGCCTTTCTTCGTTGGGAGCGGGAAGCTTCCCGCCAAACAGGGTGTCGTGCCTTTCGTGTATGGTCTCGATCTCGCACCTTGCAGTCATAAGGATGGTCTCAAGGGATGTCTTGCTTACGCCGTACATGGGGTCCAAAGCCACGCGCAGCCCGGCATTCTTGATCTTGTCCACATCCACCGAAGCAAGGATCGCATCAATGTAATCGTTAAGTGGGTAGATCTCTTCGATGATACCGCTCTTTACGCCTTCCTCGTAATCCATTTCCGCAACGGGGATATCGGTCACATTGTTGATGTATTCCTCTATCTGCGCTGTCTGGATCTCGTCCGCATCCCTGCCGCCATAGGTAAAGACCTTGATACCGTTGTAAACAGCCGGGTTGTGGCTTGCGGTGACCATCATGCCGTAGTGCATGTCGTGCTTCATAACGTAGTACATGATGAGGGGGGTGGGAGCTGCCTTGTTGACAAGGTACACCTTCACGCCCTCTTTTGCGAAAACGCAGGCCGCCCATCTCATGGCTTCTTTTGAAAGGAAGCGGTTGTCGTAGCCGATGACCATGCCGTCACCCGTGACACCTTCTTCTGTCATCTTGTCCAGCAAGGCTTTTGATAAGATCTGAATGTTTTCCTTTGTAAAACCGTCGCCGATGATGGCTCTCCATCCGCCTGGACCAAATTTGATCATAATAGACTCCCTTCTGTACGTTTTTATCCCATATATACAACTACTTCGTGTGAGGTTCCGCCCGGATATGCGGGGATGCTGTCAACAGGGGTATTGTCAACAGTGATCTTCTTTGTGCCTTTCATGACACCATCCGGGTTTTTAACAGTTATATTATATACAGCATCTCTCCATACCCTTGTGGCTTTGAACTCTTTCCAGTCAGCGGGTATGCAGGGATCTATCACAAGTTGGTCGAAATCCGGCCGGATCCCGAGGATATAGGCCGTTGCCGTGTAATAAGACCAGCCGCCGGACCCTGTCATAAAGGGGTGCCTTGCCCTGCCGTACGCGGTGTGATCCCTTCCTGCGATGAACTGGCAGTAGGAATAGGGCTCGCTTTCCCTGATCTCTATCATATCGTTCTGATAATAAGGGCAGAGGGCGTTGTAGAACTTCATGGCGATGTCGCCTCTTCCGAGCACGCAGGCAGCGGCCTGTGCCCAGGGATTCGGATGTGACAATATGGCCGCATTTTCTTTAAGTCCGGGATACACGCGGGTCACAAAACCGATCTCCGGATCGGGTTTTGTGTAGGCAGGCTGGTTAAGCAGTATGCCGTAAGGGGTGTAGAGGTACTTGTCGATAGCGTCAAGCGCCTTGTTGCCGTGGTCTTTGTCTGCTGCGCCGGAGAGGATGGCCCAGGAGTTGG
>JAGDCQ010000144.1 GCA_017958465.1 Lachnospiraceae bacterium | reverse complement strand
GTGCAAAGAGGCGTGTTTATGCTGACGCTGAGGCCTGCAGCCAGGGCATTTTTGATACCTGCCACGGTGTCATTGTAGCCCGGCGCACCCACGAGCTTGTTGTGGGTTTCCTCGTTTGCCGAATAAAATGTGATCTGAACGCTGTCAAGCGAAGCCTTCTGAAGCTCCCTGCAGTATTCGGGTGTGAGCTTCCTGCCGTTGGTGTTGAGCCTTGATACAAACCACTTTGCGTAGTCGATAAGCTCTATCAGGTCGTCCCTCATGGTAGGCTCGCCGCCGGTGAAGGTAACCTGCGGGATGCAGGCAGTGCGGCACTTGTCGATTATCTGCTTCCACTCGTTTGTGGATAGTTCCTTTTCCCCGGCATGCTGCTGGCCTGCCGCGTAGCAGTGCACGCACTGATGGTTGCAGTTCCAGTGGCCGTCCTTTGTCATGGCGCTCACAAGAAGGTCCATTCTGTGCGGAGCGCGCATATACGGCGCATAAGCCCCAAGATCCACATAAGCGATGGGCTCTTCCACTATCTCGCCGCGTGCGATCTGCTTAAAGGAGTTCATTATCGTCGAAGCGTCGTTCTTGATCCTCTTTTTCGAAATGAACGGATAAACCCTCTTCACTTCCTTAGCGGTGTTATCCATGATGGACTCAAAATCCGCATCGGAGATCTCGCGCCCGCTGTATTGGTTAACCTCATTTATGAGTTCTGTGAGCAATATGCTCCAGGCAACGTTTACGGGAATAACATCCTGGCCGTTGATGATCGCGACACTGGCCTCCACATTGTTGTCTGTGATCTTAGGCGGAACAAGATGGATCCTTACAACGCCCGGTCCCTCCGGATTCAGCGTAGTATGATGAACCTCTCCAAAGTGTTCCAAAGCGTATTTGAGTTCGCGTTTGGATGTTTTCATATCTGTCTCCTTTTCTGCTTGTGATTTCTATATTTTTTCAAACGCCAAGGGCATGTATTATTTCCGGAAGCAGCTGTTTCTTGCGGCTCACAACTCCCGGCATATCCATGATCCCGGGTTCAAGCCTGCTGTACTGCAGATGCTTTATGGCAGGGTGCTCCGTCATGAAAAGGACGCTCCTCTGCGTCATTACATCTGTTATCATCACTACAACCCAGTCCACTCCTCTTCGCTCTTTTATATCTGAAAGCGTGAGAAGAAGCTTCTCTTTGTATTCGTCCATATCGTCCAGTGTTGTTACCTCGCACTGTCCGATACCGAACTTTACGCCGTGTTCCCTGTACTTCTTGAAGTCCGAGAGGACCGCCGCTGCAAGATCCTGCGCCGCAAGGCGTTCCACGTAGCTGTACATGGTGTGGCCGAATTCGTAGGCGTCCACTCCGCAGAGCCCGGCAAGCGCCAGGGCGCTTTCCGTATCTGTTGGCGTTGTTGTGGGGCTCGTTAGCACAAGCGTATCCGACATTATACCGGTAAGGAGGACCTTTGCCGTGTATTTATCGGGCTTTAGCCTGCTCCTTATGAAATTCCTGTAGATGATGGTGCAGGAACTTCCAAGGGGCTCGGAATCGATGAAGATAGGAAGGTCCGTCTTTATGGGATCGAGCCTGTGGTGATCTATTATCTCCAGGATGTTTGCGGTCTCGATGCCATTTATGCTCTGTGCGGGCTCATTGTGGTCCACCAGGATCACATTATAGCGCGGTGCCTTCAAAAAGCAGCGCCTCGTAACAAATCCCTTGAACTCGCCGTCTTCAAACACGGCAAGTCCTCGTTTTTTTGAACGCGACAGAGAAAGCTTTGCTTCCTCAAAGAAGTCCGAAGCCTCAAGGGGCTCCTCCTGCTCCCGCATAAGTTCCCTGATGCTCGGGATCCCTATCTTCGCGCCGTTCTTTTTGAGCTTCGACATAAACCAGGTCGAGATATCATCGACGCTCAAAAGTCCGTAAAACTTGCCGTTTTCGTATATAGGTGTTACAGACGGGTTTTCATCGCTGAAGGTCTTTGCAAGCTCTGTCAGCGGCGAATCCGCATCTATCCTTGTTTCTGTGTTGAGGCAGACATCTTTCACCTTTGGAAAAACGTCTTTCATATATTTCGGTGGGGTGATCTCAAGAGCATTCAGTATCCTTTTTGTGCTCTCTTAAAGGTGGCCGCAGCGCACCGGTTCGTAAAGTCGGCTTTTGTCCAGACGGCTCTTAAGGGCCGCATAGCCTAAAACGCCGCAGATACTGTCAAGATCGGGGTTTTTGTGTCCCGTGATATAGACTGTTTCCATTGCAACCCCCTTCTCCCCTTTTTCATACTCTTGTATAGTATCAAAAACGTGCTGCAAAGTCAACGCCACTATTTCAGGACCGACCCGAGAACAGCGGAAACAATCCCCCATTTTTTTCTTGTCAGGATCTTAAGTCTATGATAAAATAATATTATCCGAAACTAAAGATAGGAGTATATCGTATGAGTAAAGATCAATTCAGACGCGCCAACAAAATGGCCTTCACCGTTAACCTTATGATCCTGATCTCGGCCTTGATACTTATGCTGTTCCAGGGACTGCAGATCGGTTTTAACGCCGGTATCATCATCGAGATAGTTTTCAGTGTCCTCTCATTTGCGATCATGTTCTTCGGATTCACAAAAGGGCGTGACAACAAGCTCGGTGTCGTTTGCATCATGTCCGGCGCAGCTCTTGTCTACGTCATTGTCATCCTCGTGCAAAACCAGTTTGTATTCTTCTCCTACGGTATCCCCATCCTTATTTCAAGTATGGTCTACCTCAACCCTAAAGTTGCGAGGTCCGGTTCCTTAGAGCTGGCTCTGGCCTACGTGATCATGTTTGTCCGGAACATCATCGCCGGAACCGCAGAGCTCAAGGAAACTATTGTTGATACCGTTGTTATCGTGCTTGCGATCCTTGCTGTAAACTATGTTATAAAGCTTCTTGTTCAGTTCACTGCCGAAAACCAGGCCGAGATCGAAACAACGGCTGCCGAAGCCAATGCAATATCAAAGAATATCATTGAAGCTGCCGACCAGATAGGCAATTACTTTGTTGTTGCAAATGAGAACATGGGTACCCTTAAGGAAGTGGTCAAGGGCAACCATGATTCTATGGGCAAGATAGCAGGAAACACGGATGAGACGGTTTCCAACATCGGTATACAGGCTGATAAATGCCGTGAGATACAGAAGCAGACAGATGCCACTATCGTCAGCAAAGAGCGCATGATCGAGGCTACAGTTTCCGCGCGTGACACCGTTGCCGAAGGAAACAAAGTCCTTGACGAGCTCAAGAAACGTTCCGAAGCTGTTGAGCAGCAGAGTGCCGCTACGATCACAGCCACAAAATCCGTTACGGATAAGATAAAAGGCGTGCAGGATATCGTCGGTTCTATCCTTGCGATCTCAAGCCAGACCAACCTTCTTGCACTTAATGCTTCCATTGAGGCTGCACGTGCGGGCGACGCCGGCAAGGGCTTTGCCGTAGTTGCACAGGAGATCAGACACCT
>JAGDCQ010000143.1 GCA_017958465.1 Lachnospiraceae bacterium | reverse complement strand
GGCTCATTTCTCCGGCAGCACTGATAGTGCGGGATATAAACAACGAGCCCTCGAATTTCAGGTCGGAAAGGACACTTTGCGACCTGCTTCTTTGTGCGGACGTGCCGGGGATATCCGGAGTGGACACAAGGCGGCTTGTAAGGAGCATAATGGACACGGGGACAAGGCGCGCTCTCATTACGGATATAAATACCTCAACCGAAAAGGCCCTTGAGATCATCCGGGAAACCCCAGTAAGGCGGGATGCAGTTAAGCGTGTGAGCTGCACTGAAAGCAGGTTTTACGGGGCAAAGGAAGCCCGTTTCCACGTGGTGGCCATAGATTGCGGCATGAAAACGAATATAGTCAGGATGCTTAATGCCCACGGCTGTAGCGTAACGGTGGTGCCGTATGATACGGATAGTGAAAAGATACTGAGCCTTTCACCCGACGGCCTTTTTATTTCAAACGGGCCCGGGGACCCCGAGGACGTTCCGGAAGTGATCGAGACCCTGAAAAAACTGAAAGGGAAACTTCCTACCTTTGGGATATGCCTCGGACATCAGCTGATCGCTCTGGCCTATGGCGCAAAGACCTACAAGCTTAAGTTTGGCCACAGGGGCGGTAACCACCCTGTTAAGGACCTGCTTACGGGACGGATAGAGATGACCTCCCAGAACCACAGCTATGCTGTAAGGGAGGAGAGCCTTTCGGGGACCGGCCTTAAGGTGTCACATATAAATGTGCTCGACAACACCGTGGAGGGGCTGTATTCCGCGGATGATCCGGTCTTTTCGGTCCAGTATCACCCGGAAAGCGCTCCGGGACCACATGACGGGCTCGGGCTTTTTGAGAGGTTTTTGAACCTGATGGAAAAAAGCGGTCAGAATGGAGGCAAAGATGCCAAAGAGAACTGATATAAAGAAAGTCCTTGTGATAGGCTCGGGCCCTATAGTCATAGGGCAGGCTGCGGAGTTTGACTATGCCGGCACACAGGCGTGCCTCGCGCTGAAGGAAGAGGGGTTTGAAGTTGTGCTTGCAAACTCCAATCCTGCGACCATCATGACGGACCATGCCATAGCCGACAAGGTTTACATGGAGCCCCTTACTATCGAGTATCTTGCGAGGATCTGCCGCTACGAGAGGCCCGACGCCTTGGTGCCGGGGCTTGGAGGCCAGACAGGGCTTAACCTTTCTCTTCAGCTTGCGGATAAGGGCGTGCTGAAAGAGTGCGGGATCGAGCTCCTTGGGACAGATGCGGAGGGCATCAGAAGAGCCGAGGACCGCGAGCTGTTCAAAGAGCTTTGTGAGGAGCTTGGGGAGCCTGTGGTGCCTTCAAAGATCACGACAAGCGTGGAGGAAGGGCTTGCGGCAGCGGAGGAAATAGGGTATCCGGTGTGCTTAAGGCCTGCTTTTACACTTGGAGGCACAGGCGGCGGCTTTGCCGACAACAGTGAGGAGATGCGCGAGAAGATGAAGCTCGCCCTTGAGATATCTCCGGTGAGCCAGGTGCTGGTTGAAAAAAGCATCAAAGGATATAAAGAGATAGAGTATGAGGTGATAAGAGACGCCGCGGACACGGCTATCACCGTCTGCAATATGGAAAACCTGGATCCAGTGGGGATACACACGGGAGACAGCATAGTAGTTGCACCTAGCCAGACCCTTACGAACAAGGAATACCAGATGTTAAGGGACAGCGCGCTTAAGATCATCAGGGCTCTTAAGGTTAAGGGAGGGTGCAATGTGCAGTTTGCGCTGGATCCACACTCCTTTGCCTATTATGTGATAGAGGTAAACCCCAGGGTTTCTAGGTCTTCTGCGCTCGCATCCAAGGCGACGGGCTACCCCATCGCGAGGGTTTCCGCAAAGATAGCCGTTGGGATGAACCTTGAGGAGATCCGCCTTGCAAACACGCCGGCCTGCTTTGAGCCTTCCCTGGATTATGTGGTGACAAAGATCCCGAGGTTCCCTTTTGACAAGTTTACCGAAGCCTCCAACGTTCTTTCAACGCAGATGAAGGCTACGGGCGAGACCATGAGTATCGGCCGCACCTTTGAGGAAAGCCTCCTTAAGGCCATAAGGTCGCTGGAGGACGGGAAAAACCACATCCATCTCGAAAAGTTTGATATAAAGAGCCTGTCTGACAAGGCTGAGCCCGATAACAGGCGGGAAGCTGTTGAAAAGCTGCTGAAGTATATTGAGGAAGGCACGGACGACAGGATCTACGCTATTTCGGAGCTTCTGTGGCTTGGTGTAAAGCCCGGGGTGATCTGCGAACGGACGGGCATAGACCCGTTTTTCCTGGATAAGATCGGGAATATCGTGAACTTTGAGGTAAAGATCGAAAACGAAGTGAAGGAGAGTAAGGAAATCGGCCGGGAGCTTCTGTACGAAGCAAAGCGCATGGGCTTTTCGGATTCTTATATAGCGGAGCTTACGGGCTGCAGTGAGGATGAGGTTTTCGCCATCAGAAAGAGCTACGGGATAAGACCTGTCTACAAGATGATAGATACCTGCGCCGGTGAGTTTGAAAGCTATGTGCCGTATTTCTATTCAACGTATGAGGAAGAGAATGAATCCCTGGTTTCTGACAAAAAGAAGGTGATCGTTCTTGGATCTGGTCCCATCCGGATCGGACAGGGGGTGGAGTTTGACTATTCCACGGTGCACGCGGTAAAGACGATCCAGGATATGGGCTACGAGGCTATTGTTATAAACAATAATCCGGAGACTGTTTCCACGGATTATACAACGGCGGATAAGCTGTATTTTGAGCCGCTGACAAAAGAGGATATCTGCAATATCGTGGACCTCGAAAAGCCGGAGGGCGTGATCACGAGCCTTGGAGGCCAGACGGCGGTAAACCTTGCGGAGCCTCTGGAAAAGCGTGGGATAAGGATAATAGGCACAGGAACGGAAGCTACTTTTAAGGCCGAGGACAGGGATGCCTTTGAAAACGTGCTGATCGGGCAGGGGATCCCGCATCCTGCAGGGATCGCTGTGACCACTGTTGAAGAGGGTAAGAAGGCAGCGGCAGGGATAGGCTATCCTGTGCTTGTGCGCCCGAGCTTTGTGCTGGGCGGAAGGGCTATGGAGATTGTAGCCAATGAAAAGCTGCTGGTGAAGTATCTTTCAAACGCTGTGGCGCTGGATCAGGACCACCCCGTCCTTATCGACAGGTATATTGCAGGGAAAGAGGTGGAGGTTGACGCTGTATGCGATGGCGAAAGCGTCTTTTTACCGGGGATCATGGAGCTTGTGGAGCGCACAGGCGTCCATTCCGGCGACAGCTTCAGTATATACCCGCCCTTCTCACTCTCGGAAAAAGTGAAGGATACTATAACGGAGTATACGAGTAAGCTGGGCCTGGGGCTTGGGATTAAAGGGCTTTTCAATATCCAGTTTATCGTGGACGGCAAGGATGATGTTTATATCATAGAGGTGAACCCAAGGGCCTCGAGGAGCGTTCCGTTTCTCTCGAAGTCCGCAGGTATTCCGCTTGTTGATATAGCAACGAGAGTGATGTTGGGCATTTCCCTCAGGGAGCAGGGCTACGACAGAGGGGCGCTGCCGGACAGGGGGATGTGGTACGTTAAGGCACCGGCATTCTCTTTTGCAAAGCTTGGCGGCATGGACGCTTATCTTTCACCTGAGATCAAGTCCACGGGGGAAGCCATCGGCTATGATAAGAGCCTGAAAAGAGCGCTCTACAAGGCACTTAAGGCTTCCGGGGTCCGGATCAGGGAATATGGGACTGTGATCGTCACCTTGGCAGATGAGGACAAGGAGGAAGCGCTCCCCTTAGTCAGAAGGTTCTACGAGCTCGGGTTCAATATCCAGGCAACCATCGGGACCGGCGTGTTTTTGAAGGAGCGCGGGATAAGGACCAGGATCCTGGGTAAGATAAGTGAAGGGAGTACGGATATCCCGGACTCCATAAAGAGCGGGTATGTGAGCTATATAGTCAATACCAGGGCGATCCTGTCCGGAGTGCATTACAGCGACGGGGCCGCTATAAGAAAGTGTGCCATCAGGAACGGCGTTACTATGTTCACCTCACTAGACACGGTCAGGATACTGCTGGATGTGCTCGAGGATATCATGCCCGGGATAGCCGCCATATAAGGTCTTTGATTCTTTTACATTTTTAGTTGACTGTTTGCTTTTTTAAGTTTATCATATAGGGGTATGCGGAAAGTTCGTATCCGCAAATACTCTTGTGTGGAGGAATATATGGTTAAGGCAGTTGTGGGCGCTAACTGGGGCGACGAAGGAAAAGGCAAGATCACGGATATGCTTGCGCAGGACGCTGACATCGTTATAAGGTTTCAGGGTGGCGCGAACGCAGGTCACACTATCGTGAACAAATACGGAAAGTTTGCACTTCATACGCTTCCGTCCGGCGTTTTTTACGACCATGTTACAAATATAATCGGCAACGGTGTTGCGCTGAATATCCCGAAGGTTATGGAAGAGATAAAAGGGATCGTGGACAGGGGTGTCCCGATGCCTAAGCTTAAGATCTCTAACAGGGCGCAGATCGTGATGCCTTATCATATCCTTTTTGATCAATATGAAGAGGAGCGCCTTGGAGGAAAGTCTTTCGGCTCAACAAAATCCGGTATTGCGCCGTTTTATTCGGACAAATACGCAAAGATCGGGTTCCAGGTGAGCGAGCTTTTTGATGAGGACACCCTTAAGGATAAGGTCCAGAGCGTGCTCGCAGTGAAGAATATTCTTCTTGAGAACCTTTATCACAAGCCGGCTATCGACCCTTCGGAGCTTCTTGAAACACTTCACGGCTACAGGGATATGGTGGCTCCTTATGTGGGCGACGTTTCGAAATTCCTCTGGGATGCCGAAAAGGATGGGAAGATAATCCTTCTTGAGGGCCAGCTCGGTACTCTTAAGGATCCCGATCACGGGATCTACCCGATGGTCACTTCGTCTTCGACACTTGCAGCTTACGGCGCTATCGGTGCGGGCCTTCCCCCTTATGCGATTAAGAAG
>JAGDCQ010000142.1 GCA_017958465.1 Lachnospiraceae bacterium | reverse complement strand
GACGAGTGGATCACGGACCTTACAAAGCTTGAAGGCATCGCGCCTCTTGCCGACGACGCAAAGGCCCGCGAGGAGTTCATGGAGATCAAGTTCAAGAATAAGCAGCGTCTTGCCACTTATATCAAGGAGCACAACGGGATCGACGTTGACCCCAACTCGATCTTCGACGTTCAGGTAAAGCGTCTCCACGAATACAAGAGACAGCTCCTCAACATCCTTCACATCATGTACCTGTACAACAAGATCAAAGCGGATCCTAACTATGACTTCTATCCGAGGACATTTATCTTCGGCGCAAAGGCGTCTGCAGGCTACAGAAGGGCTAAAGCGATCATCAAGCTCATCAATTCCGTTGCGGATGTTATCAACAACGACGCTTCCATCAACGGCAAGATAAAGGTTGTATTCATCGAGAATTACCGCGTTTCGAACGCAGAGATAATCTTTGCGGCTTCCGATGTTTCCGAGCAGATCTCAACCGCCAGCAAAGAGGCTTCCGGCACCGGCAACATGAAGTTCATGCTTAACGGCGCAGTTACCATCGGTACAATGGACGGCGCAAACGTTGAGATAGTAGAGGAAGTAGGCGAGGAGAACGCGTTCATCTTCGGTCTGTCCTCAGACGAAGTTATCCGTCTCGAGCACGACGGAAGCTACAATCCCATGGATATCGTAAAGCACGATCTCGAGATCGCAGCCGTGCTTGAGCAGCTGATCGACGGGACCTACTCGCCTCACGATATGGATATCTTCAGAGAGATCTATACATCCCTCACACAGACATCCGGCTTTGACCGTGCGGATGTATACTTCATCCTTAAGGACTTCAGGTCCTATGCGGAAGCCCAGGAAAGAGTGGGCTACGCCTACAAGGACAAGGAGAGATGGGCAAGGATGGCTATGCTCAACACCGCAAAGAGCGGCAAGTTCAGCAGTGACCGTACCATCGAGGAATATGTTAAGGATATATGGCATCTCGAGAAGCAGAAAGTAAGATGCTGATAAGATAACAGTTCGGCTTTTAGCCGGAAAGGAACCCTATGTCAGTTTTTGAGAGAAACAGGATCGCAGACCCCGCATACTTTGCGGTGAACAGGGAAAACGCGCATTCAAATCACTCTTTTTTCAGAAATGAGCAGGAGCTCAAGAAGGGCAACACCTCCTTCTTTTACTCCCTCTCGGGCGTGTGGAAGTTTTTCTATGCAAAGAACTTCTCCGAGATACCCGACAACTTTCAGAACCCGGGCTACGACTGCTCGGGCTGGGGAACCATCAATGTGCCCGGACACCTTCAGTTCCAGGGCTACGATCTTCCCAAATACGTAAACACACAGTACCCGTGGGATGGCCATGAGGCCATCTTCCCGGGGCAGATACCGCAGAACTTCAACCCGGTTGGGTGCTATGTCACCACCTTCCGTGTGCCTTCCCTTATGCAGGAAGAGCGCAAATACCTGCTTTTTGAGGGTGTTGAGAGTGCTGCGGCTGTGTGGGTGAACGGCCATTTTGTGGGCTATTCCACGGATTCCTTTACTCCTTCGGAGTACGATATCACGGACTATATCAAGAAGGGCGAGAATAAGCTTGCCGTGCAGGTTTTCAAATGGACTTCGGGCTCCTGGCTCGAGGACCAGGATTTCTGGCGCCTGTCCGGTATCTTCCGCGACGTATATCTTTATTCCAAACCAAAGATCCACATCGACGATATGTTCATCAAAACAAGGCCGGATGCGGAATACAAGCAGTTTGACCTGGAGCTTAACATCCAGATGGCGATCTCGAGCAATGTGGCTGACGAGATGCGCGCAGGCAACAAGCTGCAGATAAAGGCCGAGCTCTTCGATATGAAGGAGGGCGTAAAGACCGGAACGGCTATAGATACCTTCGTTATCCCCGTTACCGAGCCCAACGGCGATATCACCGTGACGCGCCATTTTGAGAAGCCCAGGCTCTGGAGTGCGGAACACCCCGAGCTTTACCTTCTCGAGCTTCGCGTTTATGACGAAAACGTCAAGCTTGTGGAGATAATCCGCCAGCGTGTGGGCTTCAGATGGTTCGAGCTTAAGGACGGCCTTATGAAGCTTAACGGCAAGCGCATAGTGTTTAAGGGCGTTAACCGCCATGAGTTTACATGCGATCGCGGGCGTGCCATCACAAAGGATGACATGGTCATTGATATCTGGAACATGAAGCGCCACAACATCAACGCGATCCGTACTTCCCATTATCCGAACAACACATACCTGTACGATCTTTGCGACGAGTACGGTATTTATGTGATCGACGAGACAAATATGGAGACCCACGGTACATGGGAATACCATGCGGAGAACTGGAAGAACGAGCATGCGATCCCGGAGGATCGTCCGGAGTGGCATGATGCCGTTATCGACAGGGCAAATTCCATGTTCCAGCGAGACAAGAACCACCCGTGCATCCTGATCTGGTCCTGCGGTAACGAGAGCAGCGGCGGTCAGAATATCTTTGATATGTCGGAGCACTTCCGCAAGCATGATGACACGCGTCTTGTGCACTATGAGGGCATTTTCAACGAGCGCAGGTTCAACGATACCTCCGATATGGAAAGCCAGATGTATACGTCGGCTGACGGTATTGAGAAGTTCCTGAAAGAGCACCCTGAGAAGCCGTTCATCTGCTGCGAATACTCGCACGCGATGGGCAATTCCTGCGGTAACCTGTTCAAGTACACGGATCTTACACGTACTGAGCCGAGGTACCAGGGCGGTTTCATATGGGATTATATCGACCAGGCCATCAAGGCCAGAAACCGTTACGGCCAGGAATTCCTTGCATACGGCGGGGATTTTGACGACAGGCCCAACGACGGTAACTTCTGCGGAAACGGTATAGTTTTTGCGGACCGTACCAACTCGCCGAAGATACAGGAAGTTAAGAAGCTTTACAGCGATTTCGTAATAGAGCCTACCGCAAGCAGCGTGACTGTCACAAATGAGTCGCTGTTTACGGATGCGGAGGAGCTTCTCTGGAAGGTACACGTCGACAAGGACGGTATCTGCATCGAGAAGGCCGAGCTTGATATAAAGCTCGCGCCCGGACATCGCAAGGAGTTCCCGCTCCCCATCGCTACACAGACGGATTTCGGCGAATACACCGTTACCGTTTCT
>JAGDCQ010000141.1 GCA_017958465.1 Lachnospiraceae bacterium | reverse complement strand
GAACCCTCAACCTCCAGAACCACAATCTGGCGCTCTGACCAATTGCGCTATATCCACCATATACACGTGCCAGAAGGGATTCGAACCCCCGACACACGGCTTAGAAGGCCGTTGCTCTATCCAACTGAGCTACTGGCACAAACCGAAAGTACCACCTTTGGATAACTTTCAAGCGGGTGATGGGAATCGAACCCACGTGTCCAGCTTGGAAGGCTGGTGTTCTACCATTGAACTACACCCGCATGTCAACATATTTAACTGCTGATCGAGACCGGAAAACCTGAAAAATAATCGGGGTAACAGGACTTGAACCTGCGACCTCTTGATCCCAAATCAAGCGCGCTAGCCAAACTGCGCTACACCCCGATCTTTACCTAGTGGCAAAGCACTCGTCCGCGTGACGCAAACGTTATTATATAATAGCACTTTGCAGTTGTCAACAATTATTTTACCAGTTTTCGATTATTTTTTTGATCTCCCGAAGTGCGCGCCCCCTGTGGCTTATGGCGTTCTTCTCATCCGGCGGAAGCTCTGCCGTGGTGCAGCCCCTCTCCGGCAGGAAAAAGATCGGATCATACCCAAAACCATTCTCACCGGCCTGTTTGTAGCCAATAATGCCTTCAACGGTCCCCCGGACCACAGCCTCTCTGGCATCCGTTGCTACTGCAGCCATAGCGCAGACAAACCGCGCTGTGCGCTTTTCATCCGGCACGCCTTTGAGCTTGTCGATTATATAGTTGTTCTTGATGTCGTAGGAGGTGTCCTCCCCAAGGAAGCGTGCGGAATATATCCCGGGGGCTTTATCGAGGTAGTCGACCTCAAGACCGGAATCATCCGCTATTGCGATAGCATCCGGAAAGGCCTCCTTACAAAGCGAAACAACGGCTTTCGCTTTGATCATGGCATTCTCTTCAAAGCTCGAGCCGTTCTCGTCGATATCCGGCGAGAAACCCGCCTCCTTCATAGAAAGCACCTCTACCGGCGCATCTCCGAGGATCTCACGGATCTCCCGCATTTTGTTGTTATTTGATGTTGCAAAGATGATCGTCTTCATTGTGCTGTTTCGTAAAGGACTACAAGGAAGTAGCTTTCTGTTTCAAATAATCTATAAGTGTAGGCCTTGTTAAAAGTCATCCTGATAGTGATGGTATAAAAGCCTTCTTTGTCCTTAAGTGTTGAGGACGAAAGTTTCCTCAGAGGATCGCCGTACAAGTCACTGGCTATATTTTTCGGATCGAGGCTGCCTACGAGCTCACTGTTATCGGCATATTCTTCACTCGAACCTACAGGAGGCTCGGAAGCATAGTAATGGTCACCTGCGCGTCTTTCAAGGTTTGAGTAGTAGAATTCGGTATATGCACAGTGAGTAAGTGTGACAACAGTTTCGGAGGATGCATCTTCAGTGATGGACCCTTCAACAACGGAATCCCCGTAGGAAAGCGGTTTTCTGAAAAGCACACAACTCTTGTCCGAGATCTCACTCCATTCGAAATCCATCTCGTCCACGAACTGATTCCAGCCCTCCGTGGCTCCTACAAGCATAAAAGGAGTTGGCGAAGGAAGAGCCTTTGTCGGCGCAGGTGATGCGCTCACTTTTATGGGCTCAGTAGCCACAGGCTCCTCTGTAGGCCTTTCTGCTATTACGGTACCGGTAGGCCCGGTCTCGGGTTCGGGAGTGTTTTTTGAATCCAGGATAAATATGATCGTGCAGGCTGCCGCCAGCAACCCAAGGCAGTAGAACATTATGATGTTTTTAAGGCGATTGCTTATCAACATATACTCCTAAGTCCCTTTACTTATTTTGTCCTGCCCGGACAATTCCATACTTGATTATATACAATCTGGTGTAAAATTACAAGAAGGAATTCTTCTTTGCCTATGTACATCTTGCAATTTACCCACCGTCGCGATATACTTGACTCGGAGAATAAGAATGATAGGAGGGTTTACCATGTTAATGAATGAGATCAAGATAAAGCAGGAAGATGGTTATATCACCACTGTTTTTCCGTATTATGCGTCAAAGGCTCCGAAAGGGAACGTCCTTGTGCTGCACGGGATGGCCGAATACCACGACAGATATATAGGATTTGCTGAATTTCTTAACAATTGCGGCTACGACGTTTACCTTTACGACCACAGAGGCCATGGAACAGGCACAAAGCTTGAGGATCTGGGCTTTTTTGCAAAGAATGAAGGTTACAACGTCATAACCCTTGATGCCCTTGAGATCCTTAATTTCATCAGGAAAAACGGGCGCTCGGACAGGAACATCCTCTTCGGCCACAGCATGGGCTCTCTTCTTGCAAGAAACGTTATCCAGTATGATGACACAATGGACTGCGTTATTATCTGCGGTACGAACAGTGCTCCGAGAGCAGTGACAAAAGCCGGGCTTCTGGTCTCCGGCCTGATAAAGACCCTGCTTGGTGCCACGCACCCCTCGCCGTTCCTCAATAAAATGATGTTCAACAACAAGTACTATAACGACCTCAACAAACGCACGCAGTTTGACTGGCTCACAAGAAACAGTTACATTGTAGGGCAGTACATAGGCGACCCTTACTGCGGCTTCCTGTGCACTGCGAGCATGTATAACGATATCCTGCACCTTGTTGACAACGATACCAACTTAGCCCGCATCCAGAGGACCAGGAAAGACCTGCCCATCTTCGTTATCAGCGGTGAAATGGACCCTGTCGGGAGTTATGGAAAAGACGTCATCTCATATGTTACCACCCTTCAGAAGGCAGGCTTTAAGAACGTTGACTGTACACTTTACAGCGAGTGCCGCCACGAGCTGCTCAACGAGCTTAACAACAAAGAAATAATGGCGGATATAGCCGGCTGGATCGACAAAACCCTTGAAAAGAGCGGCAGTGACGCTGTGGAAGCAGAGTCTTCCGAAGAAAACGCCGAGGAATAAACATGAGATTTGAATTTATAGCGCCCTGCCATTTCGGTATGGAAGCCATATTGAAGATGGAGCTTCAAAAGCTGGGCCTCGAGATAACTGAAGTTGAGGATGGAAAGGTGACCTTTGCAGGCGATGAAAACGACCTGTGCCGCGCCAATATCTTCCTTCGCACCACCGAACGTATTCTGCTGAAAGCCGGACGTTTCAAGGCCGAGACCTTTGATGAGCTTTTTGAAAAGACAAAAGCACTGGAGTGGGAAAAATACATCCCGGCCGACGGAAAGTTCTGGGTAACAAAAGCAAACTCCGTGAAAAGCAAGCTTTTCAGCCCAAGCGACATCCAGTCCATCATGAAAAAGGCCATAGTTGAAAGGCTTAAGCCAATATACGGTACTTCTATCTTCCCGGAAACAGGTGCGGAATACCCTATCCGGGTAAGCATCGTAAAAGATATTGTCACGATAGGTATCGACACCTCAGGAGACTCGCTCCACAAGCGTGGTTACAGAAAGTTTACAGCAAAGGCTCCCATTACCGAGACCCTTGCTTGTGCCCTGATCATGCTCACTCCCTGGAACCGGGACAGGATCCTTGTGGATCCCTTCTGCGGGAGCGGCACCTTCCCCATAGAAGCCGCCCTTATGGCGCTAAACATAGCTCCCGGTGTAAACCGGTCCTTTACAGCCGAGTCCTGGAAGAACCTTATTCCGAAGAAGTGCTGGTATAAGGCTGTTGAGGAGGCCAACGACCTTGTGATCAGAGACAGGAAGCTGCAGATCGAAGGATATGACATCGATCCTGAAGTGCTCTCCTTTGCCCGTGCAAACGCAAAGCTTGCGGGTGTGGACAAATATATCACCTTAAAGCAGCGTCCTGTAAAGGAGCTTAACCATGAAGGTGATTACGGTTTTGTGATCACCAACCCTCCCTACGGCGAAAGGCTTGAGGAAAAAGAGGCGTTGAAGCCGCTTTACGCGGAGATAGGCGAGGCCATGAAGAGGCTTGACACCTGGTCCTTCTATCTTATCACTTCCTACGAAGAAGCTGAAAACGCCATTGGCAGGAAAGCGGCAAAGAACAGGAAGCTCTATAACGGCATGATAAAGACCTACTACTACCAGTTCCCCGGGCCAAAGCCAAAAAAGCAGGCCCAGGAGCCCAATGAAAAGTAAACATCGCGCTTATGCATCTAAAAAGAACAGTTCCCGGGTAGGAGGACCCGGGAACTGTTCCGTTTTATTATTTGAGGAGAGATTCATACTTTCTGTTTTCACGTCTGTTCCTGAAGAACCCGGCTATCACTCTGCCAAGGCCCTTAAAGAAGTGTCCGTTTGCCATTGTAACTATGGCCTCGCACATCTCCATAGAGACGAAATTACCGGCCATTTTGCTGAGAGCCCGCACAGGCATGTTGTAGATAAACAGCGAGTTCAGGTCCGGAGTGCCCTTGGCCTCCGCCTTTTCAACGTTTTTCTTAAGTATCCTGTAAACCAGGCGGAAGACCGCAGACTTTGCAGTACCCATCTTACAGAAGGGATCGTTTAGCCTTAATTCACCTGTGTGCTCCACCGGAAGCTCGGCTCCGTAGAGGATCTTGAACTCTTCTGCCGAAACATCGGTTATCCTGCCCGAAGCGTAGGACGGGAGCTTTGCAAGGTCGTAAGGTACCTCCGTCATAGAGCCCTTTAATTCTATAGTGCCCGAAAGGGCAACAGTCCTAGAGGAAGGTCCGACAAATATCTCATAGATACCGTCCTCGGTCTCCCAGGCGTTTGACTTTGCATTAAAGAACCTGAAGGTCTTACCGTCAAAGGGGATCCTTACGGTTTTTGTCTCGCCTGCCTTAAGGCTTACTTTTTCAAAGCCTTTCAGCTCTTTCACGGGCCTTATGAGCTTTGAGTCCTTCAGTCCCACGTACATCTGGACAACTTCCTCGCCGTCATATTCACCCGTGTTTGTGACTTTTACATTCACGCCAAAGGCGTCGACCTGAAGATCATCGTACCGGAAAGCGGAGTAACCGAGACCAAACCCGAAGGGGAACCTTACGGTCACTCCTGCCTTCTCGTAGTACCTGTATCCTATGAAAACACCTTCCCTGTATTCAAGGTTCGTTGTTTCAGTGCCTGAATAGTTGACAACAGAGCAATCGTCATACGTTACCGGCCAGCTTTCCGCCAGCTTTCCGGAAGGGTTTACCTTTCCGGTAAGTATGTTCATTATGGCACTTCCGCCGGCCTGCCCTGTAAGAAGGCCGTTTAGGAGGGCTTTGCAGTTGCCTATCCAAGGGGTTTCCACAGCGCTTCCCGCGCTGAGTACACCAACTATTTTCTGATTAACTTTGTAAAGATCCTCAAGAAGCTCTGTCTGGATGGACGGAATGCGCATATGAAGCCTGTCCGCACCCTCTGTCTCGCTTATCTCGTCAAGACCGAAGAAATAAAGCACTACATCGGCCTTTTTCGCAAGTTCAAGGGCCTGCCCGTAAGTTTCCCTGTCCGGTTTCTTGCCTGTGCGCACGTAGCCTCTTGCCATTCCCACAACTTCAACAGGATAGCCTTCGATGATCTCCGCTATACTTTCAACCTTTGTGGCATTTACTACAGAGGAGCCTGCGCCCTGGTATCTTGGCGTAAATGCAAAATCACCGATAACAGCTACCTTTGTGCCCTTCCTTAAAGGGAGGATGGAATCATCGTTCTTTAAAAGGACTGCGCTCTTTTCCGCCGCTTTCCTTGCAAGATCATGATGTTCTTTTTCCCTGATGCCGTCTTCCCTCTTCTGTTCGGAAGCAAAAAGAGCAGCCTCTATCACAGGTGTGACCGCAGCATCTATCTGTGCCTCAGTGATCCTGCCCTCGTCAAGAGCCTTCAAAAGCTCCCTTGCAGGTCCAAGGCCGGGTGTGGGCATCTCCACGTTTGAGCAGGCTTTTACGCCCTCAACATGATCATTGCTGCCGCCCCAGTCCGTTACCACAAGACCGTTAAAGCCCCACTCATCCCTCAAGATCTCTTTGAGGAGGTGGTTGTTTTCGTTGGCATAGTCACCGTTAACACTGTTGTAGGAAGACATGATAGCTAAAGCTCCGCCTTCCTGCACTGCGATCTCGAAGGCGGTAAGATAGATCTCACGCAGAGTTCTTTCGTCAACTACCGCATTCATAGCCATTCTGCGATATTCCCTGGAGTTCACGGCAAAGTGCTTGGGGCAGGCGTAAACGCCTTTTTTCTGGATCCCTTTTATATACCCTGCCGCCATTTTGCCCGCAAGGTAGGGATCCTCCGAAAAGTATTCAAAGTTCCTTCCGCAGAGGGGACTTCTCTTTATGTTAAGACCGGGCCCAAGGAGCACGTTTACACCCTGTGCGTTGGCTTCCTGGCCGAGAGCTTCGCCTATTTCCACGGCAAGCTCTTTATCCCAGGAGGATGCTACCGTCGCAGCTGTGGGAAAGCAGGTAGCCGGAAGGGACTTTCCGAGACCCAGGTGGTCTCCTGTTTCACCCTGTTTTCTGAGGCCGTGAGGGCCGTCGGAAAAAACTATGCTCTGAATGCCAAGTCTTTTTATATCGCGGCTCATCCATTCGTTTTTACCGGAAAGGAGTGCGCATTTTTCTTCGACTGTCAGCTGACTTATCACTTCTTTTGCAGTCATATTGATTCTCCTAAGGATTATTTCACTCCGCGGTTTCAACCACGGGTCTCTTGGTTTCCGGGAAGATCCACTTGTTAACAAAGAAGAATACCACCATGGATACGCCGCCGTTAAGAACCGTTGTACCTATTTCCTTTAACCACGCAAGGTTTTCGGGGATGGCATATGTGATGCCGCCCTTCCAGATGCAGTTCACAGAATTTACGATACAGGTGATGAAGATAAAGGCTATAACGTAAACAAGCGCCTGTTTTCCGATCTTATCGTAATTTCTGAACACGAAGTACTTCTGGATAAAGAAGTTGATCACTTCTCCTACCACCATGGCGATCATATACGCCACGAAATAAGCGGCGCCGCCCTCGTCCGGGCCGTAGCCTATGATGTACCAGGGGAAGGTGTGACCGAACATGGTTATCTCGATCCCCGGGAACCCGAAGGCCTTGTTGCCTATAAAGCCAAAGGCTGCGGGAAGGAATATCAGCAGCAAAAGCTTAAATACAGTTATAAGGTTTGATACTATTACAAAAAGTCCGCCTTCTCTTATCCATTTTGCGGCCTTGGGATGTTTTCCGGCAAATGCTCCCCAGGTCCTCTCCCAAAATTTTTTCATACTTATCCTCCGTAACAAAAACTCTTTTTGTTGATCCTACTATAGCAGAGAAAATAAAAAAAAGTACGTTTCAAGGACAAAACGTACTTTTATCGGGACATTCGGCTATTTGGTCACCAAAAATCCCTTTCAGCCGTTGTTCGTGAGCAGGACTTTTATGGTCACCCAGTTCTTTTCCTGTGTAAAAGTCATAGAGCCGTTATACTTTTCGGCTATCCTCCGGATACTCTTTAAGCCGAAACCGTGGTTTTGCTTGTCGTTTTTGGTGGTCTTGGGAAGGTCCTCCCCGGCGTGGATCGCAACCTGCTGCTCGCAGCAGTTGATACACTCCACCACAACAAAATTGTTCTTCTGCTTTACGGAAAGCGTGATCAGTTTGTTGTCCTGGGACGCTATCTGCTGGGTCGCTTCGATAGCGTTGTCAAGGAGGTTACCAAACAGCGCGCATATATCCTTGACATGCATGAATGTAAGGATATTGCCGTCCACCATGGCTTTGAAGGTGATCCCGCTCTTTCTGCACTGGAGGCTCTTATTTGTAAGGATAACGTCCAGCACCTGGTTGCCGGTGTTCTGGAAGGATTCCTGGATCGCTATCTCCTGTTCCAGTTCATCAAGGTACTCCTGCTTTTTCTCGGGGCTGGTCTCATTCTTAAGTGCTATAAGGTAGTGCTTTAAGTCGTGCATTTCCTTTCGTAGCATCTCCGAGTTTTCCACCGACAGCTTATATTGCTCGTATTGACGCCTGAAAAGCTGGTTTATTGCGAAGTTCTGACTGAAGACCGTGCTTTCGTAGATCCTGTCCTTCTGGGAGAGGAGCATCAGCACGCCTCCAAGGTCCACAAGGGTCCTGACATACAATACATTGCTGGGCTCTGCCGAAAAAGGAGTGTTTGTCCAGATGAAGCTCAGGTTTGAGAGGGAAAAGGCGCCGATACCTGTTGCCACAGCCGAGAAGAAGTCTCCCGCGCTGATCTCCAGCGGCACATCCTGATCCACGTTTTTCTTGTTGATCTGGTAGCTTATCATGAAAACTGTAGCATAGATAACAACCATGAAAACAAAGGAAAGCACGTAGGAAGGCTTTAGCGCAAGCGCATACCAGACGTAGAGCTGCCTGTAAAGGGATGCGGAAAACTCCGCAAGCAAAAAGGCCTGGATGGTGTAGAACCCGCACTCGAGCGGCGTCGCATTAACAATGAACAGTATCTCGAAATACATGATCCCCACTGCGATCATCATGTTCGGGATCCAGAGTGAAATGGGCGAAAAGCCCGCTGTTATCTGGAAAAGCGTCTGAAGCAGGCAGAAAAGGACGCAAAGTAACACAAATAGCGGCCCGTTCTTCTTGCGTTTGTGTACAAGGAAGCACACCATTACTGCCCCCCACTCGGCAAGGCCGGTAAAAAGGCGGGGTGTGTCCATTATATTATCAGGTGTCAAAAGCTCCATGAAGGTCATAAGATCCCCTCCGTGAGTTCGGTCATGAACTCTTTTCTGCGTGCCCGGCTTAGAGGCACCCGTATATCGTCCACCAGCACCACATCATCCCGGTCGACGGTGAAAACAAAGGCAAGGTTTACAACATAAGCACTGTGGCACTGGGAAAAGCCAAAAGGCATGAGCATCTCCAGGTATTTTTTCAAGGGCCCGAGCGTGAGAAAACTCTCATCCCTGGTGTGTATGATCACGTTATTCCGCTTGCTCTCGATATATGTCACCTGGGAGCAATCCAGCTTTACCTGACGATCCGAGGTGGAAAAAGTTATGTAGTTTTTCTTGTTCTTCTGTTCTACTTTGCCCATGGCTTTATCCACAAGCTGGACAAACTGAACGTAGGATACAGGCTTAAGGACGTACCCGAGTGCGTCCACCTGGTACCCCTGCACCGCATACTGGACAGTGGAGGTGATGAATATCAGGATAACGCTCTGGTCGCATTCTCTTATCTTTTTTGCCGCAGACATGCCGTCCAGCAGCTTCATCTGGATGTCGAGGAACACTATGTCGAAGCCGGAATCATAATTCTCGATGATGTCGAGACCGTCCTTGTAGGTTTTCACGGAAAAAACGGTCTTGTGCTCCTCTGCATACCTTTTCAGATATTCCTCAAGGATTTCTGTATGCTTTTGTTCGTCTTCCACGATAGCGATGTTTACCATGCGATCCTCCAAACCGTTGAAAATGCGGTTTTCCGCTGTAAAAGAGGCTTCCGTTACCGAAAGCCTCTTGTTCCATGCAACTTTAAGTTGATTATAACATCATTTCTTCTGTGCCGCAAGCCACTGCCATACGGTCACATCTTTGCCGTTGAGCTGCACGTTGCTGCCGTTAAAGTCCTTTGTATTCTCATTGTTGAGAAGGTAGATCCAGGAATAATGGCCCATGTAGCTGTAGGCTGTTCCGTCCTCGTTCTTGTAGAGGCCGGTGGTATCTCTTACGTCATCCCAGAAAGTGAAGTGTACTTCCTTTGCGCCTGCTGCAACAAGCCTGTTGTATGTTGCAACGGTGAAACCTTCGGGAACTACTGTTGTGTCGTTCTTTGCATGTGTGAACCACATAGGGATGTTCTTGATGGCCTGAAGCTGTGCATCCGTGATGTTTTCATCGCCGAAAGCCTCGCAGCAGGGGTAAGCTGCAGCGAAATAGTCGGGATGAAGGATGATCATGTTCATGGTCATGTAGCCGCCGTTTGAGCAGCCGCCGATAAGGATACGGTTAGTATCAATGTCGGGATTGGACTCTACATACTTGGTGATGAGCTGCCAGAGCGCTTCCTGATACATAGAATCGGTGTTGCCCATGGTAAGCTCGCCTGTGCCGTTGTCCATCCACATTGTAGGGCTCTGGGGAGCAAGGACGTATGCGCCGTTGCCGTCGAAGCACTTCTGGATGTCTTCTTTCCAAAGAGCCGAAACCTTGTTTCCGAGTGTATTGATCCTGATGTCCTTGCCGCCCTCACCCATGCCGTGGAGCCAGATGATGAGCGCGTTCTTGACATTGTCCTTTGAAAGCTTTTCAGGTGCGTAGGAAGCGTATCTGAGCTCCTGTCCGTCATATGTGACAACAGATTCAGTCACATCATTAAGGTCGGGGCAGATGGTCTTTGACTGCTTCTTGCACTCAAGCTTTGAATAAACGGTCTTGCCGATCTGAAGCTTTTTGCCGTTATCAAGTGTAATGGTGTGTGTATAAGGATCAGCCCAGGTGTTTCTCTGTGTATCCATGAAATCGTAATGGAAGGGGCTTGTTTCATCCTTTGCGGGATCAACTTCCATCTCAATGGTCACATACTTTGACTTGCCGTTTGTTTTGTTGCCCTGTTCGTCGGAAATGTAAACTGCAACAACCTTTCTGTCAGCCACTGTGTCGCCCATTGCAGCCATAAAGCCCTGCTTTGCAACGGAAACCTTGAACATATCGTCGGAAACATCGCCGGCCTTTACTTCACCGGGAAGATTAAGGACGATCTTGTTTGCGCCGGGACCCCAGTCATAGCCTGTAACAACAAGTGTAGATGTTGCGGTAACGGGAGCTGCACTCTCTGAAACCACGTTGCCTGTGTAGTTGAGACCGATGATGGTACCAAGGATGCAGGATGCAACTAAAATGCCGGCAACGAACTTGGGAACATTCTTGCCGTAAGCAGTATCAAGAGCCTTTGCCCTGGACTTGCCTTCGCCGTAGTTAAGGGATTCAAGCTCCTTGTATGCCCTTTCCTTTGCTTCACGGCGTTTAAGCTTGTACTCGTATCTTGCGATCTCACGCTCTTCTGCGCCGGAAACCTTTGCATAAGACTCCTTGAACTCGTTCTTAAGAGCCTTTTTCTCAGCCTTCACCTTATCGAAGGCCTTCTTGTCCTCTTCTGTCATGGACGCTCTCTTGATGAGACCGTAAACTGCGTAGCAAACAAAGAGGATAGCGCAGATGATACCTGCGAAAAGTGCTACATCTTTAAGGTTCTGCTCTGTTGTTTTTACGATGGGAGTGGGAACGTTAACGTATTTGTTCTCTTTAACGATCTTCTCTACGATAACTTCTTTCTCTACGATCTGGACTCCGCCGCCGCCATTTGAGCCGCCGCCTGCCATGTTGGGGCCGCCGACTTTGAGGCAGTCGATGTTGGGAGCAACAACCTGATCGCCGTTCTGTACGATCTCGAGGGTTACAGTGTTTGTGCCTGCTTTAAGAGTAGCGGGTACATAAACATCTGTCCAGTTATCAAATGAGAAAGTACCGGTTCCTTTAAGTGTAACATCATTAAATGCGAGCTCTTCGCCGTTCAGGTAAAACTTAACGTTACCCTTGAGCTGCATATCGCCGTTAGCGAATATGGTCCAGTCCAGAACACCGGAAGCGAGCACGAAATCAAGTGTTGCTGCGCCGCCCTTGTGTTCAAAAGTCCAGGTGATCTTGTTGCCTGCAACGCCAAAGTATCCGATGCTCTTGCCGCCGCTTGCTGTCTCGGGCTCTTCGATGAAGGAAGCGCCTTCGGAGCTGGGACTGCCCTCGATCTTTGCATCCTCAGCCTCGTAAACTTCTA
The DNA here is from genome assembly GCA_017958465.1 of Lachnospiraceae bacterium. Classification (GTDB taxonomy): domain Bacteria; phylum Bacillota; class Clostridia; order Lachnospirales; family Lachnospiraceae; genus SZUA-448. The sequence goes on along the minus strand of JAGDCQ010000141.1, from coordinate 4,975 downwards.
CGGGGCCGTCGTTTCCTGCGCCCTGGCCGCCCTGTGAGCCGTTAGCCATATCGGGGCCGCCTACCTTAAGGCAGTCTACGTTAGGCGATAAGGTCATCATTGCGCCGGGCTGCTCGATAACTTCGAGGGTTACAGTGTTTGTGCCTGCTTTAAGAGTTGCGGGAACATAAACATCTGTCCAGTTGTCATAGTTTTCATTGCCTTCAAGAGTTATATCGTTGAAGTTGAGCTCTTCACCGTTAAGGGTGATCTTTACGGTTCCCTTGAGCTGCATGGGGCCGTTGCCGAATGTCTCGAAGGAGAAGGCTGCCGATGCGAGAACGAAGTCGAGAGTAGCGTCTCCGCCTTCATGCTCAAAGGTCCAGGTGATCTTGTTGCCAACGTTGCTGAGGAAGCCAACGTTCTTTCCGCCGCTTGCGGATTCATGGTCTTCTACGAAGTTAGCGCCTTCCTGGCTGGGAGTGCCTTCGATCTTGGCGTCTTCTGCTTCGTAAACCTTTACTTCTGTGTTTCCTGCGGGCTGTGACTGGCCGCCGTGGCCGCCCTGTGCGCCACCGCCGATGCCGGGTGCGCAAACCTTAAGGCAGTCGATGTTAGGCGAAACTACCATCATTGAACCGGGCTGCTCTATGATCTCGAGAGCGATCTTGTTTGTGCCTGCAACAAGAGTTGCGGGAACAAATACTTCTGTCCAGTTGTCGTAGTTTGCGTTGCCTTCAAGTGTTACATCTTCAAAATCGAGCTCTGCGTCGTTAAGGTAGAGCTTTACGGCGCTCTTGAGCTGCATGGGGCCGTTGCCGAATGTCTCGAAGGAGAAAGCACCCGATGCAAGAACAAAATCAAGTGTTACTTCTCCGCCTTCATGCTCTACGGTCCAGGTTACTTTGTTACCTACAACGCCGAAGAAACCGACGTTTTTGCCGCCGCTTGCGGACTCATGTTCTTCCACGAAGGCAGCGCCTTCCTGGCTGGGAGTGCCTTCGATGGTGGCATCCTCCGCTTCATATACGGTACCCTCTGCCGCGAAAGCCTTGAGGTCTAACCCGAAAAGGCCAAGGGTGAGTACCAATGCCAATGCTAAGGAAGCAAAGCTAAAAAGATTTTTGAACGTCTTTTTCATGTTATGCGTTCCCCCTTCTCTGGTTGATGATCCCCATGATGTACTTCTCGTGCTTTCTTGTGCGTACTACCATAAGTGTGATGTAGAGTACGATGATGGCAAGGAGCACACTGTCGATGATTATGAGAAGAGTACGTGTGAGGTGTGATTCCTCGCCCTTAAGTGCGAAGGAAGAACCTGTTGCGTTACTGTTTGCTGTGGTATAGAAGATGTTCTTTGCAGCTCTTCTTGCAGCCTGCTGGATGATGGGATCGGAAAGATCGCCGTCAGACCACTTCGGGCTTAAGAATTCCATACCCGTAAGTAAGAGGTCGTTACCTGCTACAATGCTCCACTGAGGGTTCATGAAGGCCTGCATCGACATATAGTAGTCGGTGATGACTGTTCCGTGGAAGCCCCACTCGTTTCTGAGCACTACGGTAAGAAGCTCAAAGTTGTTGCCTGCCCACTTGTCGCCGATACGGTTGAAGGAGCTCATGATGGCTGTTGTGCCGCCTTCCTTTACGGAAAGTTCGAAAGGAACAAGGTAGATCTCACGGAGAGCCTGCTCGTTTGTCCAGGTGAAAAGACCGTTGGAAGCACGATCTGTCTCTGTCTCGTTAGCCGCAAAGTGCTTTACATAGCAGTAAAGACCATATTCTGCTGCGCCGTGTACGATCTTAGCCGAGATCTTACCGGAAAGAAGGGGATCTTCCGAGAAGTACTCGAAGTTTCTTCCGTCATAAGGTGAACGGTGGATGTTAACGCCCGGTGCGTACCAGCCGGGGATGTTGTAGTTCTGGGACTCGATACCGAGAGCCTCGCCCCAAAGGTGAGCCACTTCCTCGGAGAAGCTGCTTGCCACAACTGTTTCGTTAGGGTAAGCAACGCCCCAGCCGCCTGCAACACCTGTTGAAGTAGCGTTCTGGTTATTGAATCCGTTAGGTCCGTCGAAGTCGAGGCACTTAGGCTTTTCAACCGACTCAACGGCTTCGTTCTTGTAACCGCCGTAGGAAACAAGGTCGATCATTTCCTGAACGGTAAGCTGATCCATGAAATCGTCCCACTTGGGATCGTCGAAAGGCACGCCCGCCATATCCTTGAACTTGATACCTGCGTCAACTCCTGTTGTTACAGGCTCGTTTTCATAGGTTGCGATGGCTGTCCTGTCGTTCTTGTAAGAAGCGTTATCTGTAGCCTTTACAGCGTCTGAGGCTGCGCGGGCTTCCGTTGCTACCGGAAGAGTCATGTCGGCTCTTGTCATGTACTTAACGGGAACTGTCTCTTTTGAACCGTCGGCATAGCCGAATACGCCTACAGCAGCGATAAGGTCGGAGCTTCTCTTTCCGTCCTTGCCGTCCTTGTAAACTGCGGTCTTCTTAACGGAGTACTTCTCGGAAGCGATAAGGTCATGAGAGTTGTTCATGAGCTTGATCTCGTAGTCGCCTGCGGAAAGTACGTATGCCTGCTCGCCAAGGTAATCGAATGCTGCCATATCGTCAACATCGAAGGTGATGGTGAGGGTTTCGGATTTACCGGGTGCGAGAAGTTCGGTCTTTGCAAAGCCCGCAAGCTCTACATAAGCCTTCTCGATATTCTCGGCCTTGTCGTAGGGTGCTGTGAAGTAAACCTGAGCTACTTCCTTACCTGCAACATCGCCTGTGTTTGTTACTTTAACTTTTACTTCGATCTCCCCATCCTTTTCCCTTACACTCTGAAGCTCCTGCTTGAAAGTGGTGTAGGAAAGGCCATAGCCGAAGGGATAAGCAACTGCTTCGTCATAGTTGATGTAACCTTCGAAAGCTGCTGTCTCGTAATACCTGTAACCTACATAGATGCCTTCGGCGTAATCTATATAGTGGCAGTTGTTCTTGTCTGTGTAAGTCTTGGAACCAAGGATACCTGCGTTGAAGTAGGTGGGATCCTTCTTGAAATCTACCGCATAGGTGTCTGTAAGACGTCCCGACGGGTTAACCGTACCCGAAAGAGCCTGAGCGATAGATGTGTTGCCTACAAGGCCCGGAAGACCAACCCACATGATAGCGTCGATGTTGGGGTTGTTCTTGATGGGAGCTACTTCGATAACGTTAGAGATGTTTAAGAGAACTACTGTCTTTTCGAAGTTCTTTCCAACATAATCAAGAAGTTCCTGCTCCTCTGCGGAAAGTGTAAGGTAGTCAAGGGGAAGGTCGTTACCCTCGCCGCCTACACGGCCGATCACAACCACAGCCGTATCGGACCATGCCTTTGCGCCGTCAAGGAGCTCGGCCTTGTAATCCTTGCTGATAGATGCTTCATAGATCGTCATATCGGTATTACCTACCGCAAGACCGGCCTGACGATCAGCCTTGTATTCCTTGTAGAAATCCGCGAGCGGCTGGTAGATATCGAAGCCCTCGGTCTTAAGTGCATCATAGAATGTAACTGCGTTCGTTACATCCGCTGCACCTGAACCTGTGCCACCGAGCACCATTCCGTGCGATGACCACCCGAATACGGCGATCTTGTTATTGCTCTTTGTGTTCAAAGGAAGGACTTTGTTCTCATTCTTCATGAGGACTACGCCTTCGGCCTCGATCCTGAGGCTCACTTCCTTTGCATTGGCTCTGGCTGCGTCTGCGCCTTCGCCTGTGAAGGATGCGCCTGTATTACCCGTGAGATAGATCTCGATCGTGTAGTACGACTTAATTACGAAGTAATTCAGCGCAACTGCTACGACCATGATAAACGCAAGGATCGGCAGGTTGATCCCCAAAAACTTGCGATTGCTCATGACCTTTTTTGTCTTCTTTTCTTTCATAAGACCTCCTCTGATTCTTGTCCCTGGCAGACACCCTGAGAATTACCTACATCTGCCCCCGAAAAAGCCATTCCCTTTTTCGTTCTTTGTAGGATGGTAACAGAGTAACATATTTTTTCGATTTGGAATCAAAAAAAGGACAAATGGTATCTATAATCGGATAACTTGACATCACATACCGTTTTTACCCCATTTTTCTTCCAGAAAGAGGAAAAACAAACCCCTGTGTTCCAAAAAGCTCCTTCATAAAGGACCCTATCGGAAACAGGGGAAAGGTATCCTTTACCGGAGCTTTCCCCGGTAAAGGATCAGATATAGAAGCAGGCAGCAAGCGCTCCCGCAAACAGCAATGCAAGGACGGTGTTTCGTATTATATCCGTTCTTCTTATCACAGTGCCTTTCAGCCTGTGGAAAAACAGCGTGTGTTCCTTCATGTCGGCGGCAGACTTTACAGGCACCCCGGGGCACCTTGCAAACTGCCTGTATTCTCCGTACCAGAGGCTGTAGTAAGCTGTGAGCCTGTGGTCGTTGCCCGTGTGCATATAGCCTTCGTACTTGCCCTTCACCTTCACCACGTTCGGGCTTAAGATGTAGAGCAGGTCTTTAAGCATATATAGGAAGAAAAGCACGCCAAACAGCCCTATAGAACCTTTAAGGAGCAGGCCCCGGTCTAGATTGATGATCCCTGTGTAATCCGAGGGCTTGAAGAAGGTTTCGAGCAAATACAGGCCAAAGCAAAGGAGCGCAGCCAAAAACATGGCAACAGGCACCGTGATAAAGGACTTTACAGGGGTTTTCACAGGCTGTCCCGTCGTCCTGTCGATCTTGAGCTTGAGCTCCGCCCCGTCGGGCTCGTGCACCGGGATAACATCCGTGATGATTATGTTTTCCGGATCATCCTTTGGCGTTACCGCGTGCTGAAGGGTGATGCTTGAGAACTCCTTTTCCTTTATGTTCAGCTTTTCACGGCTCTCCACGACCTTCACGCTTTTTTTCCTGTAAGTGAGCCTGAAGAGCAGGGGCGAAAGGACAGCACCCGCAGCAAACAGACAGCCAAATATCAAATATACCATTTT
>JAGDCQ010000140.1 GCA_017958465.1 Lachnospiraceae bacterium | reverse complement strand
GAAGCCCGCAGAGCAGGTGCTCCGTCCCAACGTAGGTGTGATAGAGCTCTTTGGCAAAAAGATGGGCTTTTTCGATAGCTTCCTTTGCCTGGTTAGTAAATTCTGGCCTCATAAAACTCCTAAAACATGTTTTTATTTTCTAAACCGTTCTGTTGCATTAATCCCCGCTTCTCTGCTTCTTTACAAAGAAAGCAAAGAACAGGAGTGTGACTACCCATCCCCCCAGGATCAGCGCCATAACAAGCCCCTGGGTAGTCATATCTTTTTTCAGGCTGTTGATCTGGGCCACAAGCTCGTTGTTTACAGTTTCTTCTTCACGCTTCACGGTGACGTCCTGCTGCACGAACCGCTGGATAGTCCCTTCTGCCCTGTCGTACCTGTAAACTGCGGCATCTCTTCCCTCCTTGCGAAGGACGAGGAGCACAAACTCGCTGCTTTCAGAGGCATCAGGAGCATAAACCGTTACCGAGCGCCCGCCTATCACAAGCCTTGTCTTTGTGTAACCCTGCGGAATGTTGTAACCCACGGGATCCTGTATGATCTCAAACCTGAAGCTCCCGGCTAAAAAAAAGCTGCCGTCCTCTTCAAAGGTATCGATCTTCCACTCGTACGCGCTCTCTGTGGGCTGCGGCGGAAGTGTTGGTGTAGCCGGAATATCCGTCGGCGCATTTGTCACTTCGTTTTCAGATTCCCTGTAAACAAACACAGTATACTCACGGATCGAGCCGTTTTCAGCGGTAACAAGGATCCTTACTGTGTTTTCGCCCGGATAGATGGTCTCGTGCCCGTATATCCCTACCTTTGCATTTTCATCATGGGCAAGGGCACCTATGTAGATGCTCCCGGTAGCGGAAGAAACCCTTGTTGTGTACTCCGTGATATCCGGAGAAAAAGCGGGCTCTAAGGTACCGGGACTGATCCTCAGGCTTTTAAGCCTTGAGTCGTCCGAGAGGTTCTCGGTAGTCTTTACGGAAACCGTCAGATCCTCGCTTAGCAGGGATATCTGGGCACCCGTAGGATCGTACATCTTTGGATCCGAGCAGGAGAACCTCAGGTTACCGGCCTGTTTTGCCACAAACTTGATCATTATCTGCTTGGATTCCCCGGCTGTTTCCGTGCTGTGGACGGAAACCTTCAAAACGCCGTCGCCTCCCTGCACGGAATAATCCGCCCTGTAAAACGAGAGCTTTTCCTCATCGTAGTAGATATAGCAGCCGAACTCTCCTATCTGCGTATCCGCCTCGAGACAAAGATAAACAGTAAATATCTCGTTTACCTCCACCTCTTCTTTATCGGCCTTGAAACTGACCTTGCCGCTTGCCGCAAAAACCTTCAGCGGCCGCAGGAAAACTGCCGCCGCTAAAAGTGTTGTCGTTATGAGTATAACTCTAAAAAGCCTTTGTTTCATATCATTGTCCGCCTTCACGAACAACATTGATTATGTACTCTCTTGTTTCGCCGTTTTCGGCCGTTACATAGAGTACAAGCCTGTTAAGACCATATTCGAGAGGATACGTACCTGCTCCCGAAAGCTTGGCCTTGGCACTTACCGTTGTACCGCCGAGTGTTACCGCATCACAGGAAGGATCGAGTATTACTGCGTATTCCTGGTTTGCCGTCATATCAAACGTAGGCGAGAGAACAAGGTGGTTTCCTGCGGTATCCGTAACGTTCAGGTTCTGCAGCCAGTTGTTAGGATTGTATGCCTTAGCCGGAGCCGCGCAAGCAACCTCGGGCATGTTCTCGTAAACAGGTATCGAGAATACGATCGGAAGCTCGTAAGCATCGCTGCCGTAAGCCGCAAGCACCTTCATCGCTTCCGCCCACGGTGCCTCGACATTGCCCATATACTGGTGCGAATATGTCGCTGTAGGCGTTACATTGAACTTCTGCAGATAAATGGTGTTCTGGTCACGTCCGACTATGTAATTGTAACCGAGGATCCAGCCTCCGCCGACTATCGAGCGGTAAGGGCTTGTCCAGGGGATCAGCGCGTTAGCGTTGTAGGTCGCGTTCGAACTGCCGTATTTTGCATACTTAAGACCGTTTGCGATCGCTCCGCCCTGTGCCGTACTGTTGTACGAACCGATGTTAAAGAAGTTGTACAGTCCTTCGTATCCCGCAAACGTTCCGGAAACACTGTCGCTTACTGTTGTTGAGCTGTAAACTACCTCCTGCTTTATACGTGAAGCAAGATGATACGGGCTTACGCCGGAATACTCGGCCGCTGCTATTATCGTCTCTCCGTACGTGATCGTGCCGGGGTTGCCGTCAAGATCCGTGTAATTGTACGAAGCATTCGAGAATACTGTATTTCTCAAGATCTTTTCTACGCCTTCGAGTGTCTGGTAATCGCTCTGGTATTTAAGCAATTCGAACATGAAGATGTAATTCTCGGACAGCCAGTTTCTCGGATCCATGTAATACTCAAGGCCTTCCTTCGAAACCGTTACCCAGTATGAGCCGTCGTAAACTATGAAGCTGTCTGTCTTCCAGTTGTAAGCGCCTTTTTCAAGGGATTTCCACTCAACGGATTTACTGTTCGGGATAAGGTTTACGCCGATGACGTTTTCCTTTGCGATGACGGTGTTCCAGTCAAGCCCCGTGTGGTAAGCCTTAAACTGCCAGTTCGGGTATTTCTCGTGCAATGCACGGAGGTAAACCTTGTAGCTTTCAGGGAACCCCTGCTGTTCAAGCTTTGTCTCAAAATCGACTTCTGTTTCCGGTGTGACCGCATAAACACTGTCGATAAAGCCTGTGTAGGTAACTCCGCCTGTCTCGTAGGATATCTCGAGCCATTCGGTGCCGAGCACTTCGCTCCTCGACAAAATGTCGATTGCCATTCCGCCGGTAAGCACCGCTGCGTTGCCGTCAGCGTCTTTTACGATCATTCCGCCCGGCCCTGCCGCAGTCTTTACGGTGAGGACTATATCAAAGTTTCCTACCGTTGCCGACCCTACATAAGGTGTAGGAGTGGGACTCGGTGTATTTGTGGGTGTAGGCGTGTTTGTAGCCGTAGGCGTCGGCGTCTCCGTTACTTTCGGTGTAACCGTCGGTATAGGCGTAGGCGTATACAGCGGTGTAGGCGAAAGCGTAGGAGTAGGCGTATTTGTAGGCTCCGGAGTCGGCGTGTTCGTAGCCGTCGGAGTCGGTGTATTTGTAGCAGTAGGCGTCGGTGTCGGCGTAGGAGTTGCAAAGTCTACGTCGGACCACAGGATAAAGCCCTGGTACTTTGTAGTACCGTCGCTGTATTCCGCCTTAAACCAGTACGAATCGTAGGAAAGCTGGGAAATAAGGTACAGGAAGTTGCCGCGTGACAGCGTCAGCGCATTCCCTGCAGCATCCTTTACAGCCGCAGACTTCATACTGTTGGAAGTATGCATCGTGCTGCTTCCCGCCGTTATCACGGCTTCTGCCGGAGGATTCAGTGAGAAGTAGATATAAAGGCCGAAAACATAGCCCACATATCTTGTTCCGTTTACATCAGCCACTACCTTGTACCAGGTCTCGCCAAGGGAGTCGTCCTCTCCTATAACGACGACCTTCTGGCCGTATTTCATGCTGACGAGCACTTTTGAACCGCTTGTTCCGGCTTTATCCCTCAGATTCAGGGTATCCGTGCATACATAAGCCGTATGCTCGTAAAGCTCACTCGGATCGAGCCTTGTGTCCGGAGTAGGCGTAGGCGTTGCCGTAGCTTCCGGAGGCGCTGTCGGAGCCTCTGTGGGCACCGGAGTGGGAGTTGCCGTAGGCTCAGGTGTCGGTGTTGGTGTCGGGAGCACGATCTGCGTTGAAGGAGTAATATAATCCATGAAGCAGTATCCCGAAACAGCGGTCCCGTTAAAGGTCGTTTTAACGGCATACCACTCACCCGATACTCCTGTGATGGTCACAGCCTGACCTGCCGAGACATAAGCCTCAACGCCGTCAACTACTACACGCGCAAAAGCCGTGCCGGGGCCAAGCCTGAGGTTAACGTTTGCATTGGCTGTGCCCGCCACCTCGGACTCAAGCATAAAAGGAGTCGGTGTCGGTGTCGGAGCCACCGTTCTTACAACGAAAGGCGCATAAATATATCCGGAGAAAGCAGCGCCATTAAAGGTACCCTCTATCTTGTGCCAGTCGTTCTGCGTATCAACGATCTTCACAAGATCGTTCTGGAAGAGCGAAACCTGCTTGCCATTTACCGAAACCCTGTCGTAGGTCGTTCCGGGACCTGTACGGACGTAGGCCTCTCCCGCACTTACATAGGCGTTAAAGCCGTTTGGTGTGGGTGTAGGTGTCGAAGTAGGAACCGGAGTAGCCGTAGGCTCGGGCGTAGGTGTTGCGGTCGGAACGGGAGTTGCCGTAGGAAGCGGCGTAGGCGTAGGAGTTACCTGCACACGCGTAAGGTATGCGGAATACATATAGCCGTGGATCTCCTGCCCGTTGAAAGTAGTCCTTACATAGCTCCACTCGCCTGTGGTGCTTATTATCTCAAGCTGATTCTTGTAAACAAGATAAGCCAGCTGGCCGCCGACATTTACACGCTGGTAGTTGGTTCCGGGGCCCGTGCGGACATTAACGGATTCTACAGAAACATAGGCATTGTAAACGCCCGTTACCTGCGTACCGCCGCCCGGGTTTTCGGAAACATAATCACCGGTCTTGTTGATATAATACGCGTACATATATCCGGTGATGGAAACGCCGTTGAACGTCGTGCGAAGGTAATACCAGTCGCCGGTCTTGCTGAAGATCTCGACCTTGGCATTCTTCATGATGTACGCCTGAACGCCGTTAACAACGATCCTTGAGTAATTCGTGGAAGGGCCTGTACGGATGTTGACACCGTCTGCGTTACAATAGCCGTTGGGGCCTGTAGCGGTGCCGCCGCCCTGTGTCGGTACAGGTGTAGGGGTTGAGGAAGAAGTCCTTGTGATATAGGAACCGTACATGTAGCCGTATATCTCTGTCCCATTGAAAGTCGTGCGAAGGTAATACCACTCGCCGGACTGACTGATGATCTCTACCGGGACATTTTTAAGGATATAGGCCTGTGTTCCGTTAACGGTGATCCTTGAATAGCTCGTGGACGGGCCCGAGCGGATATTTACGCCGTCAGCGTTGCAATAGCCGTTATACGAGCCGGAAGAAACGCCCTGGGTGGGTGCCTGGGTAGGCGCCTGGGTCGCAACCGAGCCTCTGGTGATGTAGCCGGAGTACATATAGCCCTTTATCTCCGTGCCCCTGAAGGTCGTGCGGACATAATACCAATCGTTGGAAACGCTCAATATTTCGACGGGAGTTTTGTAAGAAATGTACGCAAGAGTACCGTTTACGCTGATCCTCGAATAGCTTGTCGAGGGGCCTGAACGGATATTGACACCTTCCGCATTACAGTAGGCATTGTAGGTGCCTGTACCGGTTCCGCCATTACCCGAAGACGTAACAGTAACATAAGACGCAAAAACATATCCGCTGATGGGCTGGCCAGCAAAGGTCGTGTTAACCTGATACCAATCACCGGATTTGCTCAATATCTCTACTTTTGCATTTTGGGTAAGATAAGCCTCCACACCGTTAACTTTGACTCTTGCGTAAGAAGTCGAAGGGCCGGTACGGACATTTAATACATCAACGTTGACATAGCCCGAAGAGGCTGCTGTAACGTTGTTCTGTGTATAAAAAAGTGACAAAAACATGCATATTGTCAGCAGAAAAGCGACAGCTCTGCGTTTTTTTGCAGCTATGGACATCTAAACCTTCCTCCCTCGGATAAACCATAAAGAAACCCCTAAGAACAGGCCAAACCCCTGTTTAAACACTACTCCTTATGTTCTATCGGTAATATTATACCCGTTCTTAATATTAAAAAGCAACAATTTACACGCTTTTTTCACATTTTTTATTCAAACAGCATAACCCTCCCGCAAGGTAAAACCCTGCGGGAGCGAAATTCTTAGGATTAAGATCCGGGAAGGTCAAAGGATGTGATCCTATCGGTGATCATTTCAGGTGTCATAGCCTTTACCTTTCATAACCGTCATTTTCACCGGTGTCTTCCTGTTTGATCAGTTTTCCGTCAGTATCAAATACATTTCGATAAACTGCGCCCGACACCCTTCCATACCAGGAATTATAGACCACGCTCATCCGAGCGTTCCTCAGATCGATAGTAAGCCATTCAAGCTGCCCTTCCTCATTGATCTTAAGCTTACTGCCCATGGAGCCTTTAATGCTGTAGAACGCAGTCGGTTCACCGCCATCCTCACATATAAGCAAAACAGCAGAAAAGGTCCGGCGTGCAACTTCGAGTAATCCTGCCAGATATTCTTCCGACTCGAGGAACCCATATAATTCTTCCAAAGACTTATCGGCAATGAAAGAGTAAACATATTCATTCATAGCATCAAACATATCAAACCTTGTCGCAGGGCCGGAATCTCCACTTTTTTTGGGGTATGAAAAAGCAGAGATATACAGCTTGCCCTCGTATTCGATCTGATCTACGATATCATACGTTCTGTCATCAGCCTCATAACCGTATTCACCAAGCACTTTTCCCACCCGGTCGGTTCTGAAGACCGCTGTTTTCCCGCCTTCAATATTCGTAATGGTTACAAGATAGCCGTTTTCGCTGACAGTAACACTGCCAACACGACCTCCTTTTCCTACAGTGCTTGAAACAACGCTATTCTCGTTCCCTTCGCCATCCAGAATGCACACACACAAATACTCTTGTGTATCTGCAGGAGCCCGGCCCTCAGGCACCTCCTTTTCATAGTGCGTACTGAAAACAGCAACAGTACCGTCTTCTCTTTCCAAAACATTATAAATATGCTCCGCCGATCCGTGATCAAATATCTTTTCCCACTTTATTGTCCCGTCATCGCCAACACACACCATCTTGTCATAGTAACGGATATAGTCTGGACCGGGTACGCGAAAGCTCTCCCAAAGCAGTGTTCCTAAAGAACTATGCATGATCTTCCCCTGAACGACCCACATACGTTCTATATCAACCGCCCACATTTTTTCTCCGCTCTTTAAGCAGGTAACGACAGTCTTTTTAAGGGTCTGTCCGGTACCGCGCTCTTCATCCTCACCCATCACATAGTCTGTTTCATAAGTGTATTCCGAATCCTTTTTTCCTTCGACCCATGTCCTGTTCTTCCAAGCCTCAGCCAGCTCCTCTGCCGCCGGTTCCTCCGGGCTTATCTCGTATCCCGGAATGTTCTTCTTTATCAATTCCGCTGTCTTTTCATTTTCAAACCTGTTACTTACTATATCACGGTACACAGCCTTTATCTCTGCACGGCTCAGGCCTTCGACCGAAATATCATTGTCTTCAAAAAATGACTTAGCTTCTTTATATTCCGTTGCTTCGGCATTTATAGCCACCGCTGTCGAACCGGCCAAGATTGTAAGCGCGATCCCCGCAGCAACAGCGATCCATTTCATCCGTACGGAAGCCGTGGATTTCCTTTTGTTCTGCCCGTCGACAGAGCCTTTTGTAAGCCCCGTCTCTTTGCTTTTAACTGCCTCGTCTATGTACTTATCATCGATCTCTTCAAGTACATCAAATACTTTATCTCTTCTCACAGTGTTATACCCTCCTTCGACAGGTATTTTTTCAGGTTTTTCCGGATACGCGACAGCTTTGCGGAAACCAAATGCTTCGACTTTCCGAAATCTGCAGCAAGCGTCTCAACAGTGTCTGCGCCCCAGTAACGGCGGACAAACATTACCCTGTCATCTTTTCCGAGCGTTGAAAGAAACTTGTTCACAATGCCCGCTACGATCTTTGCCTCGATCTCTTCTTCAACACTTCCCGATACGGGAAAAGTGTCTTCAAGTTCGGCCAGCGGTACATCATAAAGCGTGTTTCTTTTTCCCGCCGAATTAAAACGAAGCCGCTTGATCGCAAGATTTCTGACGATCTTGCAAACATATCCTGGAAGGTACTCCGGATTCTTCGGAGGGATCGAGTTCCAAACGCCCAGATAAGCATCGTTCAGACATTCCTCAACATCCCCGGGATCAGGAAGGATTGAGGACGCAATACTCCCGCACAGCTTTCCGTATTTGTTCGACAGCTCAATTATCGCCTGTTCCGAGCGCTCTGTGAACAATTCAATTATCTTACTGTCTTCCAAAATACAGTCCTCCTTTTACCTTTCAACTATATACTACCCTTTTGAGAAGAAAAATCACACCTGTTTTTTCAAGTTCGTAGTCACCTTTTTTCCCGACATAAAAAACCCCCTCTACTTATTAAGTCGTAAGCAGAGGGGGAAAAGTTACATGATTTTATTATTTGAAAAGCGGATAGGAGTCGGTAAGCATCTTGACAAGGGCTTTTGCCTGCTCCTTATTGCCTTCCGGATCCTTTGCGACAAGGGAGATGGCCTCTGCGATGACTGCCATATCGGCAGTCTTAAGACCTCTGGAAGTTACAGCAGGGGTGCCAAGCCTGATACCGCTTGTAATGCCGGGCTTTTCCGGATCGTTAGGTATCGAATTCTTGTTACAGGTGATGTTTACTGCGTCGAGAGCGTGCTCAAGCTCTTTTCCGGTTCTTCCGACGCTCCTTAAGTCAAGAAGCATCAGGTGGTTGTCGGTACCGCCGGACACAAGCTTAAAGCCTCTTTCCACAAGCCCGTCAGCAAGGGCTTTTGCATTGGCAACAATGTTGCCCGCATATTCCTTGAAGGAAGGCTCAAGCGCTTCCTTGAAGCATACAGCCTTTGCTGCGATAACATGCATCAAAGGACCGCCCTGGATCCCGGGGAACAGTGCCTTATTTAATTTGTGCTCCTCGGCAAACTCTGCGGAAGAAAGGATAAGACCGCCTCTGGGCCCTCTTAAGGTCTTATGTGTGGTAGTCGTGGTCACATGTGCGTAAGGGATAGGGCTCTCGTGGTAGCCTGTGCAGACAAGGCCCGCGATATGCGCGATATCCGCCATAAGGTAAGCGCCTACAGAATCCGCGATCTCGCGGAAGCGCTTGAAATCTATCTTTCTTGCGTATGCGCTTGCGCCGCAGACGATCATCTTCGGCTTGCACTCCTTAGCGATCCGCTCAACTTCATCATAATCGATATAGCCTTCGTCGTTAACGCCGTAAGGTACGATATTGAAGTAAGAACCGGAAAAGTTCACGGCACTTCCGTGGGAAAGGTGGCCGCCGTGGGCAAGGTTCATACCCATGATGGTATCACCCGGCTTGCAAAGGGCGAAGAATACGACCATATTTGCCTGGGCGCCGGAATGGGGCTGAACATTTGCATAGGTGCAGCCAAAAAGCTTCTTTGCGCGCTCAATGGCAAGGTTTTCTGCTATATCAACGAACTCACAGCCGCCGTAATAACGCTTTCCGGGGTAACCTTCCGCATACTTGTTTGTAAGCGGGCTTCCCATAGCTGCCATAACGGCTTCGCTAACGAAGTTTTCCGATGCGATAAGCTCGAGATGGCTTTCCTGGCGCTGCATCTCGAGGCTTATGGCCTCTGCGATTTCGGGATCTGTTCTCTTAACTGAGTCGAATGAATACATTTGCGGTGCCTCCTTAGTTTACGTTGTCTGCTGATCTTGCGATATCTGTTCGCATATACTTGTTTGCGAAGTCAACCCAGCCGGTCGCTTCGTACGCTTTCCTGCGCGCCTCGTGGATATCTTTCCCGAGCGCCGTAACCCCAAGCACCCTTCCGCCGTTTGTGACGACCGTACCGTCGTCAAGCTTCTTTGTCCCTGCGTGGAACAGGAAATAATCGTTCTTTCCCGTGAACTTCTCCTGTCCGGTGATCTTAAAGCCCTTTTCATATTTTTCCGGATAGCCCTCTGAAGCAAGAACCACGCAGACTGCCGCATTGTCCTCAAATTCAAGGTTTATGCCGTCAAGCTTTCCGTCGATGCATGCTTCAAACACATCCACAATGTCATTCTTCATGCGCGGAAGGACCACCTGTGTCTCGGGGTCTCCAAACCTCGCATTGTATTCAAGGACTCTCGGCCCCTTTTCCGTAAGGATAAGGCCGAAAAAGATCACGCCCTTGAAAGGCCTGCCTTCTGCTTTCATTGCGTCCACAGTAGGCTGGTAAATATATTTCTTACAGAAGGCGTCCACCTCTTCTGTGTAGAAGGGGCTCGGAGAAAAGTTGCCCATTCCTCCGGTATTTAAGCCTTCGTCATTGTCCTTCGCACGCTTGTGATCCTGTGCGGAAGACATTATCTTGATAGTGTTACCGTCCACAAAGGAAAGCACGGAGATCTCCCGTCCCTTAAGGAACTCCTCTATAACCACCTTGTTTCCCGCGTTTCCAAACTTCTTATCCTGCATGAGCGAGCGGATACCGGTGATGGCCTCTTCCTTCGTCTCACAGATCAGAACACCCTTCCCGAGCGCCAGGCCGTCCGCCTTTAACACAATGGGGTAGGACGCTGTCTGAAGGTACTCTTCCGCTTTCTCACAGGAGTCGAACACCTCATAAGCAGCCGTCGGGATACCGTATTTCTTCATAAGATCCTTTGAAAAGGCTTTAGAAGCCTCGAGGATCGCAGCATTTTTGCGGGGTCCGAAGACTCTTAAGCCCTTTGCCTCAAGGGCATCCACTATGCCAAGTGCCAGCGGATCGTCGGGGCCTATGACCACAAGGCCTACCTCGTGTTCCTTTGCAAAGTTTCCGATCCCTTCAAAATCCGTTACGGAAAGCGGAACACACTCCGCAACTTCCGCTATGCCGGCGTTTCCGGGCGCACAGTAAAGCTTTGCGCACCGTTCGCTCCTGGCTATTTTCTCGCAGATGGCGTGCTCTCTTCCGCCGCCACCGACTACAAGAATATTTATCTTCATTGTTTCTCCAATCCAAAACAACCGCATGCAGGCGGCCGTTTTCAGTGAATCAGCCGTTTGCTATTTTATCGATGGCTTTGGGGAGAAGCTCCCATTCCGCCTCTTCCATTATGCGTTTCTGAAGCGTTTCCGGTGTATCGCCTTCTTTAACTTCCACAGCCTTTTGGAAGATGATGGGCCCCGTGTCCGTACCGGCATCCACGTAATGCACCGTGGCACCGCTCACCTTGCACCCGCGCTCGAGCACGGCTTTGTGGACCCTAAGGCCGTACATGCCGTCCCCGCAGAAAGCAGGGATAAGAGAAGGGTGGATATTTATTATCCTGCCCTCATAGGCATTTACCACCTTTTCAGGCACGATAACAAGGTACCCGGCAAGCACCACAAGGTCCGTCTGCAACTCCTCAAGCTTCTGGATGAGGGTATCTGCAAAGCCTTCCGCATCATAATCCTTAGGGGAGATGCAGATCGCGGGGATACCGTTGTTCATAGCCCGCTGAAGGGCAAAGGCATCCATTTTGTTGCTTATTACACCGACGATCCTTGCATTCCGCACAGTACCGTCCTTGATCCTGTCTATGATGGCCTGGAGGTTTGTCCCGCCTCCCGATACCATAACGGTCACGTTCAGCATAAAGTGATCCCCTTTTCGCCTGCCTTGATCTCGCCAACGATGTAGGCTCTCTCGCCGGCCTGCTCGATAAGCCTTACGGTCTCGTCCGCATTGGCCGCGTCTACAGCCAGCATCATGCCGATACCGCAGTTGTAGGTGTTATACATCATATGCTCGTCAATGGAGCCGTCCTTCTGGAGCATCTTGAAGATGGGCGGTACAGGATAACTGTCTTTTCTGATGACTGCGTGTGTGCCCTCTTTAAGCATCCTCGGGATGTTCTCGTAGAAGCCGCCGCCTGTGATGTGGCTGCAGGCTTTTATCGTTATTCCGCCCTTTTTAACGGAATCCAGCGCCTTAACATATATCTTTGTGGGAGTGATAAGAGTGTCGCCAAGAGTCCCGCCAAGGCTCTCATAATACCTTGAAAGCGACTCTTCGCTCATCACGAAGACTTTTCTGACAAGCGAATAACCGTTGCTGTGAATGCCGGAAGAAGCAATGCCGATCACTACATCACCCGGTGTAAGGCTGCTCCCGTCGATTATGTTCTTCTTGTCCACGATACCTACGGCAAAACCCGCAAGGTCGTATTCATCCTCCGGGTAAAAGCCCGGCATCTCGGCAGTCTCACCGCCGATAAGTGCGGCACCTGACTGCTTACAGCCCTCCGCAACGCCCGAAACGATAGTTGCAATTTTCTCCGGAACGTTTTTTCCGCACGCGATGTAATCGAGGAAGAACAGGGGTTCTCCGCCCGCACACGCGATATCGTTAACACACATGGCTACGCAGTCTATGCCCACCGTGTCGTGTTTGTTCAGAAGAAATGCGATCTTGAGTTTGGTACCGACGCCGTCCGTTCCGGAAACCAGCGTAGGTTCCTCCATGTTCATGAAGCCCTTCATCGAGAAAGCTCCCGAAAAGCCGCCGATCCCGCCAAGCACCTCAGGACGCATGGTCCCCTTGATGTGCTGTTTCATCAGCTCTACGGCTTTGTATCCGGCTTCAATGTCAACTCCGGCTTTCTTGTAGTCCATACAACACCTCCGAAATCATTATATCAAAAAGCGCTCTGCGCTATTT
>JAGDCQ010000139.1 GCA_017958465.1 Lachnospiraceae bacterium | reverse complement strand
AGCGAGTGTGCTGAGGAATCGTCGCGATATGAACGGGAAGTGTGGGAGGAAAGAGTGAAAAGATCCCGCGAGACAGCTCTTGCCAACGGAGTGCAGGTTACAACATTAAGCCGGGAAGAGACGGAAAAGATCCGCAATCTGATGCAGCCGATATATGAAAAATATTGCGGAAACTATATGGACGTCCTGAGCAGGATCTTAAACCGGCACTAAAAATCCGGATCGGATTATCAGATCCTGATCTTCGGAAGATGTCTCTTGATCTCATCATGGAGCATCTTCGGGATCGGGATAGTGTAGAATTCCAGCATTTCGTACAGCCTGAAGGGCAGCCGGTCCTGATAGTTCGAGTAGCCCTTGTCTTCGCCATCCACGTACGCTTCATCTTCTTTTATGGCCAGACGGCAGACCTCTTCTAACAGCCCGGGTTCAAGCCACCTATGATCGTGGACCGTTTCCTCCGCAATCTCAAGGAAGGCGTCTTCCGCAGCCTCAAGCGTGTTGTAATACTTTTCTTTTTCTTCATCCGAACAGCCGATGTTTTCCCGTTTTGGCGCGTTTTGGACTATTTCCTCAAGTCTTTCTACTATACTGTCCATTTGTTTACCCCTTTATCTCTTTTTATCTGTTTGGTATCGGTCTGATTATATCACACATCATATCCTCTTTACATACCCTTTTGTTTCTGCTATCGTATATGGCAAGTGGTCCATCTGTGTGGATCCCGGAGACGGAGGAGAAAAATGGAGTATAAAGCAACGGTTTTTGACCGGCAGAAGTACAGCCTGGGGGAGGGCCCGTTTTATGATGAGCGGTTTGACAGGTATTCCTGGGTAGACATTATAAAAGGGAGGCTTTGGACGCTTAAGGACGGGAAGAAGGAGTGTCTGGAGCTTGGGCAGCCGCTTGGGGCTGCGATCCCTGTGCCCGATTCCGACGGCTTTATCCTCGCGGCCATGGACGGGATTTATTCGTATAAGGGCGGGAAAACAGAGCTCATGGTGGATCTGAAGCCGTACTTTAAGCCCTATTGGCGCTGCAATGATGCGAAGATAGATCCCCGCGGCAGGCTGTTTTTCGGGGCGTCTGTCAACGACGATCACCCGGCGGAGGGGGCGCTGTTTTGCCTCGATAACGGGAAAGTGCGAGTACTCCAGCCCGGCACCAAGATATCGAACGGTATGGCCTGGAGCAGCGACCTGAAAAGCTTCTTCTTTTCGGACTCCCTTGAGCATGCGGTCTTTAAGTACGACTATGATGTGGAAACAGGCAATATTTCAAACCGTAAGGTGCTGTTTACGGTGGAAAGCGGCGTTCCGGACGGACTTTGCATAGACGCGGATGATAACCTTTGGGTGGCCCTCTGGGGAGGCCACCGTGTCGAAAAGCGAAGCGGAACGGACGGACAAAAGCTTGGCGAGATACAGCTGCCCGCAGCCCATGTTTCGTCCTGCGCGCCGGCAGAAGGCGGGAGGACCCTCTTCATCACATCTTCCGGCGAAGGGCTCGACGGAGAATACGACGGGTGCCTGTTCACCTGCAATATCCGGTAGCCAAATCCGCCTGCCGTGCCCCTGCGGGCCGCACAAAGCCAATATTCAACTACGATCAACAATCGAAAGGAAACATACAAAATGAGCGAAACAACAGTCAGGATACAGGATGATCTTTACGAAGCCGTGAACGGGGAGTGGCTCAAAACTGCCGTTATCCCGGACGACAGGCCGTCCATCGGCGGTTTTGCCACACTTGCGGATGAAGTGGAAAAGAAGATGATGGCGGACTTCAGGGCGCTTGCAAGCGGCGAAAAAACAAGCGACATCCCGGAAATGAAATATGCCATCTCCCTTTATAAAAAGGTGCTCGATGACGACAGGAGGAGCAGAGAAGGCATTGCGCCCGCGCTCCCGTTCCTCGAAAGGATCAATGCCCTTGAAACAGTGGAAGATCTGAACAAAGCCGCAAAGGAGTTCCTGCTCGACGACATTTCCCTTCCTGTAATGGTCGGTGTGACGACGGATATGCAGGATGTTACAAAGCATTGTTTTATCGTGAACGGTCCGCATATAATCCTTCCGGATACAACCTACTACGCAGAAGATAATGTGGCCGGAAAGGCGCTCCTTGCCGACTTTTCAGATATGGTCAGGAAGCTCCTTAAATACACTCCACTGACGGAGGACGAGCAGAAGGCTTATCTTGCGGACACCCTTGCGTATGATGCCCTTGTGGCGAAGAAGGTCAAGAGCCAGCTTGAGTGGTCGGAATACTACAAGAATCACAACCCCATGGATGTCGAGGAAGTTGCGGGCTACGTTGCGCCCTTTGACATCAAACGCCTCCTGAAGGAGCTTTACGGCGACAGTGCTCCGTCAACCCTGATAGTCTACGATCCCAGGGCGATCAAGGAGATGAACGGGTACTTTAACGCCGAAAACTTCAATCTTTACAAGCACTGGTTGTATGTGAAGAAGCTCCTGAATTGCTGCGCCTGCCTTTCGGTGGAGCTTAAGACCCTTGCAAATGCCTACAGGAGAGCCCTTACAGGCGTTGTTTCCGACCCTGTGCTCGAGAAGGAGGCCTACAGATACGCATCAAATGTTTATTCTGAGCCCGCGGGAGTGTACTACGGCAGGACCTACTTTGGCGAGGAGGCTAAAAAAGACGTTGTGGACATGTGCCACAAGATAATAGATACCTATAAACTCAGGATGCAGAGGAACACCTTCCTTGCGGATCAGACAAAGGAACAGGCTATAAAGAAGCTTTCTGCCATCGACGTGAAGATGGGGTATCCCGACAACATCCGTGAGATATTCTCAAAACTCGTTTTTGACGAGGAGGATTCTCTTCTTGTTGCAGTCAGCAAAATAGAGAGGGTTAAAAATGAGGATCAGCTGGCCAGGCTTTATAAGCCGGTCGACAGGACCGAGTGGCAGATGCCCGGCCATATGGTAAATGCCTGCTACGATCCCTTCTGCAACGATATCACCTTCCCTGCAGCCATTCTTCAAAAGCCGTTCTATTCCCTTGAACAGAGCGCAAGCGCAAACCTTGGCGGTATCGGCGCTGTTATCGGCCATGAAATATCTCATGCCTTCGACAACAACGGAGCAAACTTTGATGAAAAAGGAAACTTAAAGAACTGGTGGCTGGAAGAGGATTTTGCCGCATTCAAGGCGCTGACGCAGGATATGATAAAGCAGTTCGACGGTATCGAATTCCACGGCGGAAAGGTAAACGGCGAGCTTACCGTGAGTGAAAACATCGCGGATAACGGTGGCGTGGGCGTTACACTGGAGATCATGCACACTCTTGATGATGCCGATTTCAAGGAGTTCTTCAAAAACTGGGCAAGGGTATGGTGTATAAAGGCAAAAGAAGAGTATTTCAAGCTGCGCCTTACAAACGACGTTCATTCTCCGGGTCCGTTAAGGGCAAATATGCCCCCCAGGAACTTTTCCGAGTGGTACGAGGCCTTTGGTGTTACCGACAAAGACAAGATGTACATCGCGCCCGAAAAGAGGCTCAGCATCTGGTGACATGATCCTCCCGCCTGTTTACAAATGAAACCTCTTCCTCAGCTCGCCGGACACCATCCGGCCCTTGAAAATGATGGCCCCCGCAAATAACGTGATGCTGATGATGAGGCAGATTATCCACGTCAGTGGCATCTCTCTTTGAATGATATACAGAACAAGGAAAGGCACAGTCCCGAACAATAAGCCGGATAGCAGGTAGGACATGGAGTTTCCCTGTTTGTCCACGAGTGTGAAGACAAAATTGGCGATCAGAGAAGCAGAAATGGTAACAGGCACGATCCAGTCCCTTACGAGCCACAAAAAGCCAAAGAAATGGGATGTGACAAGGAGAAGGATAAGGACGATGGTGACCACCAGTGTGACTGTTCTGGCTGTGGTGCTTCCGGGCTTAAAAAGGCGCACGATCAGGAATTCGACTGCAATTATCCACATAGCGAGCAAAAGGCTCCAGTGAAGCGCCGGAAAGCCGGGGAAGCGGAGCTTTTGCAGGAAATCCAGGGCAAGGCATGCAATTATCACCGCCCATGCTATAAACATCTGCAGTTTGTATAAAAATGACCTGAACTGGAGCAGGGGTTGCTCCGGGAAATACGGGCTTTCAGGCTCTCCGGTGAGGCGGCTCTGGCAAAGAGGGCATTTCTCGGGGGCTCCGCCCACTTCTATCTTACAATACGGACATTTTCTCATTATCTGACGACCTCCGTAGCGTATACTCTTATATCGATCCCCATATCAACAAGGCTTCGGACCATATTCTTTATGACCGAGGTATTCACGTAAGGCGAGGTTACTCCGAGAGTAAGCTCGTCTTTATAACTGAATATGGTCGAAAACAGGTTGTTGGAACTGCAAAAACCATTGTAACTTACGATCTCGTCCGATACTTCTGCCGGAGGTTTCTGTACGCCGAGGTTTGAAAGGACCATGGAAACCTTTTTATCGGACACAGCCGTTACATTCCGGACCACAAATTGCTTGATGAACAGCGGGACAGCGCGGATGGGGGCAACAAACTCCATGGTCTCGTATTTGTCCATGTTCTTCTTTATGTTCTCCTCCGAAAGCTGCTCCTTAAGGGATGCCTGAAACTCTTTTGCAAGGTCCTCAAAGGAAATATCTTTATCGAAAACGTGGGTGATATTGATGTTGTTAAAGAAGTTCCTTGAAGTTTTGGAAGGATAGTAATTGCGCAGGTTTACAGGGATGGAGACAGTCACGGGCTTGTTCCGCTTGCGGGCGGGCATGTCACTGTGTATGGCGGCCATCCACGCTGCACCAAGAAAGCTTGTGAGGGAAACCCCGGTGCTTTTGGCTTTTGCAAGGGCCTGTCCCACGGACATATGTATCTCAAAGAATTGAAGCTGGTCGTATGCAAGCTTAAAACCGCCCGGGTGGTAAGCATACTTCTCGCTGCTGCGCTTGAGCCGCAGGTTTCCGAAAAACTGCCGGTAGCTGTCCTGGGTGAGGTCGTCGGCGGAGGCGCCGGAATGGAGAACGATATCTTCATATTTCCCGGGATACTTGAGCTTAAGATAGTGTACAACGATTATGTTCAGAAACTCGAGGGCGCCTGTCCCGTCGGTGAGGGCGTGGAAAATCTCGAGGTTTACCCTGTTTGCGAAGTAGCTTACCTGGTAATGGAGGGAGGGCTTTGCAGGGCTGTAGAGCAGCTGGCACATCCTTCCGTCTTCTTCCTTTACCGTGGGCATTATATCCGTTTCCTCAATGTAATGCCAGAAAAAGCCGCGTCTTATGCGGACCTGGACCTGGGGCCTGTCCTGTATCGCCATGAGAAGCGCAGATTGCAAGAGCCCCGGATCTATATTGTCTTTAAGGATACAGCTGACCCTGAAAGTCCTGGTATCCCGTTTTGATACGGATGCCAAAAAGACTTTCGCTACATTATCTGTTCTGTACCAGTTATCGCTTGCCATAACATTCCTCTTGTTAAAAAAATGAGTTATTTGTGAGGCTTTAGTCCGGTGTTTTTCCGTAGATCACAGATGAGACGTGGGCAGAGAGCCTTTTCATTGCCTGTGTTGCCAGGGCTATGGGCATCTGCTGGTAAACGTGCCAGCCGTCTTCTTCGATGTCAAGGGTGGCGGTTCCGCCGTTTTTAAGGATCTGATCGTGAAGCCTTAAGCTGTCGTCCAAAAGGATCTCGTTTTGCCCCGCCATTATGTAAACGGGAGGCAAACCGTTAAGCCTTCCGAACAACGGGCTGAACCTTTCGTCTTCAAAGCCGCCCTGCCCGGAAATATAGGCCTTTGCAGCCTCTGTAACGTACTCTTTCGTAAGGATGGGATCCTTATCTTCGTAGGTTTCGTAAGAAGGGGCGGTGGCCGTCATATCTGTCCAGGGGCTGAAGAGCAGGAGCATACGTGGAGGCGTTTTCCCTTCCGTAAGCAGCTTCTGCGTAAGGCAAAGGGCAAGGTTGCCTCCTGCGGAATCCCCCGCGATCAGGATGTTTTCCGGGGAATAGCGCTCCGTAAGGCAGTTCCACACCTTCATCGCATCGTCAAGGGCAGCGGGGTAAGGGTTCTCCGGGGCCAGCCTGTAGTCGAAGGAAAATGTGGTAAAGCCCGTGGAAAGCGCAAGCTTCGCGCCAAGGATCCTTGCATAGTTCAGGTTGCCGGTAACGTATCCGCCGCCGTGGGCGTAGAGTATCGCAATAGCAGGGTTGTGTGCAAACTCCGGCACTATTTCTTCGCATTCGATCCCTTCGACGTTGAAGGGCGTCACCAGGATGTCGTTTTTTGGCGCAGCTAAAAGACCCGCACGTTCCATCCCTTTTCTGTGGCGCTTTAAGGACGCCTCATCCATGGAATTGCCGATCAGCGAATTGACGGTCCTTAGGGTCACCATCAGGGTGTCGTTCAAGTTTATCAGCTTCTTTTGCTTTTTTCTTTCCAGACGGTCCATGATCTTTTCTTTCGTTATTTGTTCCGGATACTTGTATTATGCCACAAATGCTTTTTTTTGCAAGAGCGGAAAAGCCTGAGGCTGTTCACCTCAGGCTTTTTGGCTATATTTAGACCACGAGTCTGTTACATAAGTTTCTTGAACATTTCTCTGAAATCAGCAAGAGTAGCGGGCTTCGGGTTGCCGGGTGCGCATGCGTCTGCTGCTGCGGACTCGCAGAGGAAATCGAGGTCTTCTTCTTTAAGCTTCTCAAGCTTTGTAGGGATGCCTACATCAACAGAGAGCTTGCGAACCTCGTCGATAGCTGCTTTTCTGTATGCTTCGGGGCTCATGCCGGTGGTATCTACACCGAAAGCTTCAGCGATAGCCTTGAACTTTTCGCCGGTCTTCTCTGCGTTGAACTCCATAACGATGGGGAGCATCATAGCGCAGGCAACACCGTGAGGAGTATCATAAACAGCGCCGAGCGTGTGAGCCATGGAGTGAGCGATACCAAGACCAACGTTCGAGTAAGCCATAGCTGTTACGTACTGTGCAAGTGCCATGCCTTCGCGGCCGTCGGGATCGTTGGCAACGGCTTTCCTGAGGTTCTTTGCGATGAGCTGGATGGCTTCAAGGTTGAGGCAGTCGGAAAGCTCCCAGGCAGCGCCTGTGGTGTAGCCTTCGATCGCATGGGTGAGGGCGTCCATACCTGTGGAAGCGGTAAGGCCCTTGGGCATGGTAGCCATCATATCGGGATCGACAACTGCAACATCGGGGATATCGTTAGGGTCTACGCAAACGAACTTACGCTTCTTCTCAACGTCCGTGATAACGTAGTTGATGGTGGATTCTGCGCCTGTACCGCCGGTTGTCGGGACAGCAATAGTGAAAACTGTTCTGTGCTTTGTGGGAGCTACGCCCTCGAGGGAACGAACGTCTTCAAATTCGGGGTTGTTTACGATAATGCCGATACCCTTGCCTGTGTCCATTGAAGAACCGCCGCCGATGGTGATCATGAAGTCCGCACCGGATGCCTTGTAAGCCTTAACGCCGTTCTTAACGTTTTCAATGGTGGGGTTCGGTTTGATATCCGAGTACAGCTCGTAAGCGATGCCGTTCTTCTCGAGAAGATCGGTAACCTTTGCTGTTACGCCGAACTTTACAAGATCCGGATCAGATGCAACAAAAGCTTTCTTGAAGCCTTTTGACTGAATGATCCCGGGAATCTCGTTGATAGCCCCGTGTCCGTGATACGATACACCGTTTAAGACAAAACGATTTACGCCCATAAATGAAACCTCCTTGAGTTGTGGGATGCCGTTCCTTGCCGGCTCCCGAATATTTACGGATCTGCTCCGCATACGACAAGATTATACTACAAACTGCTATTTTTTACAACACAAGAGAGCCGTT
>JAGDCQ010000138.1 GCA_017958465.1 Lachnospiraceae bacterium | reverse complement strand
CTTTGTTCAGGAAATTCAGCACTGCGGACTTTAAGCCGCTGAAGCTGAAATCATAAGGCGAATCGGATATTTTTGCCCTGGGGAACGGGTAAGCATCCGGATTCCCTTCTTTTGCGGCTTTATCGATCTTCGGGCCTCCCGGGTATCCGAGGCCTATAGCCCTCGCAACCTTGTCAAATGCCTCTCCCGCCGCATCATCCTGGGTCCTACCGAGGATCACGTACTCACCGTAATCCTTGACCTCCACAAGATGCGTGTGGCCGCCGGAAACCACAAGGCACATAAAAGGCGGCTCAAGATCCGGGTGGGAACTGAAATTCGCGGAAATATGCCCTTCTATGTGGTGCACCGGCACCAGCGGAAGCCCGGCTCCGTAAGCAAGAGCCTTGGCGTAGCCCACTCCCACAAGGAGCGCGCCCACAAGCCCCGGCCCGTAGGTCACTGCCACGGCATCCATGCCTTTAAGCGCCATCCCTGCCGTTTTAAGGGCTTCGTTCACCACATAATCTATTTTCTCAATATGCTTCCTCGAAGCTATCTCAGGCACCACACCGCCGTAAAGGGTGTGAAGCGGCACCTGCGAGGAGATAACGTTCGAAAGCATCTTTCGCCCGTTTACAACTACTGCTGCGGCCGTTTCGTCGCACGACGATTCGATCGCAAGAATATAAGTGTCTTTCATTTGTTTGTCAATCCGTCCTTATCAACCCTGCGCCATCCTACTATCTTCCACTTGCCGGCATCGTCCTTTCGAAGGAGGAACTCCTCGTAAAGGGTAAAGTATTTGCCGTTCTCCTTCAGCGTGAAGTTGGCGATGATCCTGTAAAAGCTCTGTCCGTCGGCTGTCCAGGTCTCGGAGTTGCCGGCGGCATCCACAACATAATCGTCTATGGTCCTGTTAAGGCTGTCATACTCGAGGATCTCGGACTTCAGCTGCTTGAACTGGTCAGTAACATTGTTGTTCTCGTTCAGCTCATCATCATAGATCTTCCGAAGCTGATACTGGAGCTTTGAAAGCTCCGCATCCTCCGGCGTCACGTCATGGAAAGCCTTGACCACGCGGCAGTAGAACTTCACCACGGCACGCGCCGTCTCAGGATACTGGATGTCCAGGTTTACCGCGATTATCTTCTCTATCTCGGTAGGCTCGTTTTTTTGTTCATTGTTTTTCCGCGCTCTTTCGTCGGCGGCTTTTTTGAAGAAGAAATACCCCGCAAAAACAGCAGCGCCGAGCACCAATATGAAAATGACAGTGATCACGGTGTTTTTCACACCTTTTTTCTCTCCGGCCATATTGCTTCCTCCTTCGTAATTGTGATCGTTCTAAGGTTCTCCGGTGTGCGGCGCCGGATCACGTTATTCGTTTTTATCAAATTCGAGAGTTACTTTTCTGCCATCCTTGCAGATCTTAGTGTTTGGAAAGATGCTGCAGACATAATCCTTAAACATCTCGGGCTTTGCAAGCGCCGGGCTGTAGTGCGTGAGCCAGAGCTCCGGCACCTTTGTCCTTAAGGCTATTGAAGCGGCCTCCGCAAAGTTCATATGTCTGTGCTCCGCTGCCCTCTGCTCGCTGCCGGGCTCGCCGTACATTCCTTCGCATATCAGAAGGTCCGCGCCCTTTGCCTGTTTCGTTATCTCCGGGCAGGGCCTTGAGTCCGTAACATATGTGACCTTGATCCCTTTTCTTTCGGGCCCGAGGATCATATCCGGCGTATAAATAACCCCGTCCATCTCCACGTCATCGCCCTTTTGCAGGCGGTTCCAGGCTTTCAGCGGGACATTGTTCTGTTTTGCAAGCTCCGGCATAAACCTTCCCGCGCGCTTGATCTCAAGGGAATACCCGTAGCAGGTTATGCTGTGGTTGACCTTGAAGGCCGTGATGTTGAAATCATGCCTCACAAAGGTCTCTACATTGTCATTCAGCTCGATAACGTTAACGTCAAAGGGAAGCTCCGGTGCTATGATGCAAAGCGCCTTTACCACCTTCTCGGTGCCTTTTGGCCCTATGATCGTCACCGGCTCTGTCCTTTCCGCATTTCCCATGGAGAGCAGGAGCCCCGGAAGGCCGCTGATATGATCACCGTGGGTATGGGTTATGAGGATCGTGTCTATGGGATTAAAGCTCATCCCCGCCTCGCGGAGCGCAACCTGTGTGCCCTCGCCGCAGTCTATCAGTAATGAGCTTCCGTTGCACCGTGCAAGCAGCGCAGTCAGATATCTGTTGGGGAGCGGCATCATCCCGCCTGTCCCAAGCAGGCAAATATCAAGCATAAATACACCTCCGTGCAGGGCAATGTTCTCTCAGCTTCTGTACCACATTATAACGGCATCCTCCCTGGGTTTCCTGTAGAAATCCCTCCTGATGCCCTCCTTTACAAAGCCAAGCTCCTCGTAGAGCGCAATGGCGGGCTTGTTGCTTACCCGGACCTCAAGGGTGAAAACAGAATACCTGTGAGCCTTGGCCTCTTCGAGCAGCCTTTTTAAGAGCTGCCGGCCCACGCCTTTTCGCCTGTAGTCTCCCGCAACCGCCACATTTGTGATCTGGCCCTCGTCGATAACGCCCCAAAGGCCGCAGTATCCCGCTATCTCTCCGTCTTCCTCCGCAACAAGGTAGATATCGTTGTCGGATTCGAGGGAGTGTTCAAAGCTGTCAAGAGTCCATGGTTCCGAGAAAGTCTCGTTCTCTATAGCAACGACCTTTTCAAGGTCGTCCTTAGTCATTCTGCGGATGTTAAGCATGGCTGCCCTCCGCCTGTTCTTTTCCGTTCTTTTCTGCTCCGGCGGCCATTTCCATACGGACTCTCTCCGCCTGGGACATGCGCAGATACTCGATCTCCAGCTCCTCGCCGCTTACAAAAAGCCCTTTTTCAAAAGCCGTTTTTCCAAGCACCAGAAGGCTTCCCGCCCTCTGCAGGTTAAGGTGCTCCGGCGCAAAGCGGAAGTCCCCCGTAAGGTTGCCAAGAAGGTAGTCCCTGTTTGGTTCAAGGCCGTCCCCGAGCAAAACCTTCGGTCCCTCAAGGCCGTTGGCAAGAGCAGTTATTTCTTCTATGGACCTGGCCTTGTCTTCACAGACACTGACAGGCTCCCTGCCGCTGCAATCGTAGATGGCGCTGTAAACCTGGTTCCTGCGCGCATCCATCAGCGGGATCACAAAGCCCTTTTCCCCAAGGAAATTCCCTGCGAGCATCTCCAAGGTCGAGATACCGCAAAGCTTCACTCCAAGCGCGTTGCAAAGCCCTTTTACGGTGGCGGCGCCGATCCTGAGGCCTGTAAAGGAGCCCGGACCCTTTGATACCACGATACCGTCAAGAGCCTCCCTGTCGGTCTCGGTTATCCTTAAGACCTCGTCTATCATGGGGAGGAGCGTCTGTGAATGTGTTTTATTGTAGTCTACCGAATACTCGGCCAAAATGCCGCTTCCGTCGCAAAGGGCCACGGTCGCGACCCGCCCGGAAGCATCAACAGCCAGCAGTTTCATAAATCGTTATCCTTCTGTAATCAAAGCCTTTTTCCAGGTCTTTCTCGATCTTAACGTGAACAGCGTCTTTAGGGATCATCCCCGGGACGTTGCCTGCCCATTCCACCAGGCAGACCCCCTTCCCGTAAAAGTAGTCCTCTGCGCCTATCTCGTAAAGCTCCTCCTCGTCCTCTATCCTGTAGACATCAAAGTGATAGAGGGGAAGGCGCCCTTCGTAAACCTGGAGGATCGTGAAAGTGGGGCTGTTCACGTGTTCTTCAATGCCAAGGCCCTTTGCAAAGCCCTTTGTGAACACGGTCTTTCCAACCCCAAGGTCGCCGTCCAGGCAGTAGACCTGCCCCGGAGCCGCTTCCTTTGCGGTCTCTTCCCCGAGCCTGTATGTATCCTCCGCCGAAAAGCTTTCGAATACTCGTTTTTTATCCATATCGATCTCCACTACAGCCGCATCACAGGATCATGGTAAGGCTGATCCTCTTTTTCTTGGTGTCTACCCCAAGGACCTTGACCTCCACAACATCGCCTACGCTCACTGCATCGAGAGGATGCTTGATGTAGCGCTTGTTTGTGATCTGTGAGATGTGTACAAGGCCGTCCTGGTGAACGCCTATATCTACAAATACGCCGAAATCAATAACATTTCTGACAGTGCCCTTAAGGATCATGCCCTCTTTAAGGTCTGCCATATCCATAACGTCGGTACGAAGGATAGGACGGGGCATCTCCTCACGAGGGTCGCGGCCCGGCTTTTCGATCTCCTTGATGATATCCTCAAGGGTGATCTCGCCTATGCCAAGCTCCTCGGCAAGCTTCTTTTTGTCACCGATCTGACGCGAAAGGCTGGAAGCTGCCTTTACGGGAGCAGCGGGCTTTGCGGGAGCCTTTTCCCTGCTCTCTGTCTTGCCTTCATCAAGGCCGGCCTTTCCAAGAGCCGCAAGAAGCGCCTGTCCCATAGCACTGTTGGTGTTGATATGTACAGGTTTTTCGCGTCTTTCCTTACCCGGTCTTCTGTTCTCCTGCGCCTTCTGTGCTTCCTCGGCACGGGCGTTTTCCTCGCGCTGCTCGGCATGAACCTTGCCAATGTCTGCAGTGGTGAGCCCAAGCCTCTTTAACAGCTCTTCAGCCGCAGCATAAGACTCCGGGTGCACTCCTGTGGCATCAAGAGGGTTTGTGCCTCCTGTGATGCGAAGGAACCCTGCGCACTGCTCAAAGGCCTTCGGCCCGAGCTTCGGAACCTTGAGAAGCTCCCTTCTGTCCTTGAAACGTCCGTTCTCTTCACGGTACGCAACTATGTTCTTTGCAATGGGCTTAGAAATGCCCGAAATATACTCAAGCAGCGACGCCGACGCAGTGTTAAGGTCGACACCTACTGTATTTACGCAGTTTTCAACAACGCCGCCGAGGGACTCGCCAAGCTTTTTCTGGTCCATATCATGCTGATACTGGCCGACACCAATGGACTTGGGATCGATCTTTACAAGCTCTGCGAGCGGATCCTGAAGACGTCTTGCGATGGAAGCCGCACTTCTCTGTCCAACATCGAAGTTCGGGAACTCTTCTGTGGCAAGCTTGCTTGCAGAGTAAACGGATGCACCTGCTTCGCTTACGATAACGTACTGAACAGGCTTCTTAAGCTCTTTAATAAGCTCAACGATAACCTGCTCCGACTCACGGGAAGCCGTTCCGTTACCTACGGAGATAAGGGAGATCCCGTATTTATCGATAAGCTGTGTAAGGGTCCTCTTTGCCTCAGCAACCTTAAACTGCGGCGCAGTCGGATAGATGACAACTGTGTCGAGGACTTTTCCTGTAGGATCCACAACAGCCAGCTTGCAGCCCGTACGGAAAGCGGGATCCCAGCCCAGCACGGTCTTTCCTGCGATGGGAGGCTGCATGAGGAGCTGGTGAAGGTTCTTTCCGAACACCTTTATGGCGCCGTCCTCAGCCTTCTCGGTAAGGTCGTTCCTGATCTCGCGCTCGATGGCGGGCGCGATAAGGCGCTCGTAGGAATCCGCGCAAGCCTCGGAAATAAGCTTGCCGCAGGCTTCGTTTGTGCCTGTTATAGTCATTTTCTCAAGGTAACGGAGTATCTGCTCCACGG
>JAGDCQ010000137.1 GCA_017958465.1 Lachnospiraceae bacterium | reverse complement strand
CACAGAGACTCGGTATTTCAAAGATCAAGGTAGAGCTGGACGATCTGTCCCTGCGCTACATTTATCCCGATGTTTACAACGAACTTAACGAAAAGATCGCGTTAAAGAAAGAGGAGCGCGACGCATTTGTTGCGCAGATCCGTGAGGAAGTGGGCCACCATATTGCGGAAGCGGGCATAAAAGCTACCATCGACGGGCGCGTAAAGCACTTCTTCAGCATTTATAAAAAGATGTTCAACCAGCACAAGACGCTGGACCAGATATACGACCTTTTCGCCATCCGCATCCTTGTGGACGACGTTAAGGACTGCTATGCGGCGCTGGGCGTCATCCACGAGATGTACAAGCCCATCCCCGGGCGTTTTAAGGATTACATCGCGATGCCGAAGGCGAACATGTACCAGTCGCTGCACACCACGCTTATCAGCAATTCCGGAACGCCGTTCGAGATCCAGATCCGCACCTGGGAGATGCACAGGACCGCTGAATACGGTATCGCTGCGCACTGGAAGTACAAGGAGAACCAGGACGGAAAGGTAACTTCCAAGGCCGAAGGCGAGAAGATGCAGTGGCTGCGCGAGGTTCTTGAGTGGCAAAAGGACCTGTCCGACAACAAAGAGTTCCTGAGTGCGCTTAAAAACGATTTCAACCTGTTTTCGGACAATGTTTTCTGCTTTACACCCGGAGGCGACGTAAAAAACCTGCCTGCAGGCTCAACACCCATCGATTTTGCATACAGCATCCATTCCGCTGTCGGCAACAAGATGGTAGGTGCCAGGGTTAACGGGAAACTTGTGCCCATAGATTATGTTATCCAGAACGGCGACCAGATAGAGATAATGACGTCCCAGAACACGAAGGGACCGAGCCGTGACTGGTTAAAGATCGTAAAGAGCTCCCAGGCGAAGAACAAGATCCTTCACTGGTTCCGCGACGAGCTTAAGGAAGACAACATCCAGCGCGGTAAGGATATGCTTGCCGCATATTGCAAGGCGAAAGGCCTTAACATAACGGACTATACCAAGCCCGAGTTTGTTGAGCCATGCCTTAAAAAGTACGGTTTCGGCGACTGGGATTCCATTTGCGCGGCTGTCGGCCACGGCGGCCTTAAGGAAGGCCAGATCATAAACCGCCTCATAGAAGAATACGACCGCAAGCAGGAGAAAAACATCACCGACGAGCAGATAGTCGATGCTGTTGCGGGCGTTACGCTCGATAAGACAAGCAGAGGCGGAAAGAAGGGCGGCATCGTCGTACAGGGCGTTGATGATGTTTCCGTGCATTTCGCAAAGTGCTGCTCACCTGTGCCCGGCGACGAGATAGTGGGCTTTGTTACAAGAGGCCGCGGAATCACGCTCCACCGCACGGACTGTGTTAATGTTTTAAGCCTTCCCGCGGACGAGCGCGACAGGCTCATAGAGGCCGAGTGGAACGTACCTGTAACCCAGGCAACGGCTGAGAATTATTACACCGAGATCAAGCTTTTTGCCAACAACAGGACCGGTATCATCGTTGATATTTCAAGGATCCTTACGGAAAACAAGATAGAGATCATGCTCCTTAACGCAAGGGCAAGCAAACAGGGGACTGCGACTATCAATGTCGGGTTCGAAGTAAGCAGCGTAAACGAGATGAATTCCATCATCGGAAAGCTCAGGAGCATAGAAGGAGTGCTGGATATCAAGCGTATATCCGGCTGAGACGGGCACGAAAAGATCCGGACCCGACGGAGGAACAGAATGCTGGTTAAAAGCCTTGTCCTTGGCGCAGTAAGGACAAATTGTCATATCGTGATAGATGAAAGGCTTGGGAAGTGCCTGATAATAGACCCTGCGGACAATGCCGGGAAGATAGCGGATTCGCTTGCCAGAGAGGGGCTTACCCCTGTGGCGATCCTGCTCACGCACGGACATTTCGACCATATCTACGCCGTGAACGAACTGGCTTCCCGCTTCAGGCTTCCGATACTTGCGGGAGAGAAGGAGAACGAACTTCTGCAGGATACCGTATTGAACGAATCGAGGAACTTTGGACGCGAAGCGGCTGTCGTGCCCACAAGGCTGTTAAAAGACGGCGAAAACGTGGAGATAGCGAGCTTCAGGTTCAGGGTGATAGCAACACCCGGACACACCGAAGGCAGTGTCTGCTTCTATTTTGAAGACCAGGATATTGT
>JAGDCQ010000136.1 GCA_017958465.1 Lachnospiraceae bacterium | reverse complement strand
CTTGCCGATACCCTTGGAAACCGCTTCACGCACCACGTCGAAACGCTCTCTTACTTCGCTGGTCTTCATATCGGACTCATCAGCGCTGGTAGCGATGGTATTAAGGGCAACAAGCTCATTCTGGATGCTGTTTGCCATATCCGTGGCACCGCTGGATACTTCCTTCATTGCATTAACAAGAAGGTCTTCGTGCTGGAGCGTCTCCTGGCCCAGTTCAACCATTTCTGAGCTGTATCCTTCAACCGTCTTAACGGATGTGATGACCGAATTGAGGATCCTCTCTGTTTCAGCGCCCTTATCTTTGATGATCTTCTCGTTCTTAACAGCAAAAATATGGTTAGCGTTGACCGCAAAGAACATAAAGATACCGGATATAAGAATTGCAGCTATTGAGATCTCGATCTCCGAGTTATTTCTCGCCTTAAGGAAATCCTCAAGTCCGGGAACAGCATCAAGATCGAATTTTGCCATCTGTTCCGCAAATTTATCGAGCACGACTTTACAGCCTATCGCATAAAAGATCAGGCTGAATATAGCAGTCAATGTTATGGTCTTGGGGCTGTTTGCGATAAGACAAACGAAAAACATGGGAACCAAAAAGCCAAAGATCATAAAGTTGTGGCCGGAATAAAGCGCGATACAGAAAGTAACAAAATAGCCGAATCCGAGGATATCTTTAAGGAACGGCGAAGCGGGATTTATCTTTTTAAGTATAGTGGCGGCAGCCATGGTAACGACCATGGAGCCGTAGAATGCAAGTATGAAGGAAAGCGGACGCCTGCCCTGTGCGATCTCGACTATGTACGCGAGTACCAGGATGGCCTCGATGATCATCGTACAGTTGTACATATACTGATTTCGCTTTATTGTTTCTTCCCGTGACATTTCATAGTCCGTAAACAACATTTTTAATTTGCCCATACACTATCACCTTTCTGATGAGTATTTTCATACTGATTACATTTTACTATAGTCGGCTCATATCGGCAACATTTTTTTCTAAAAACTTGACTAAAAATCCAAAAACGTGTATCATAGCCCTTGCTATAGAAATGCGCATTTTTAAACAATGCGTGGGAGGATTTTTGTTTTATGAGACAGTTCATTCAGGGACTTTTGCTGAACAGGCCTTTTCTGGCTGCTGCTACAGGGTGGGCCGTTGCCCAGCTCATAAAGTCCGTTTTATATATAATCATGAATAAGGAATTCAAGTTCGAGCGGCTTTTCGGCGCCGGCGGAATGCCAAGTTCCCACTCCGCCACAGTCTGTGCTTTTGTTGTCGTTACCTACACTGAGTACGGCAGCGCTTCGTTCCAGTTTGCAGTCGCGATGCTGCTCGCCATAATCGTTATCTACGATGCCCGAGGCGTGCGTTACGAAACAAGCAAACAGGCTATAGTCCTGAACAAGCTCATCGAAGATATCATGACCGAGGACGATCCCGACCTTGTCCTTCCAAAGCTCAAAGAGCTTGTCGGGCACTCTCCTCTCCAGGTTTTTGTGGGAGGCCTCATAGGACTCCTGATAGGTGCCCTGTTCTCCATATTTGCCTATTAAACAAAGATGTTCCGTATTGCTTTTTGCAACATGGAACATCTATTTTTATTCTGCGGGTCTTCTTATAATATCCCAGTTCTCAACCGGTTCGGAAAACTTCACATTCAGCTTCTGGAGCGGGTGTGGACAGCTTTCCATAAGGTTTCCGTCGTCATCGCGGATCTCCAGCACCTTAACCTTTTTAACATCCGTAAACGGGCGCATGAGCTCTATCTCTTCGCCGGCAAAAAACTTGTTCTTCTGATAGATCACACCCCTGTCATTATCCGCATCTTCAACGGTTCCAAGGTAAACCGCATCCCTGTCGTAGGTGCTTTCGTCGTAGAGCTGGCCTTCAGTCCCCGGCTTTCCGAAATAAAAGCCTGTGCCAAAGGGCCTGTGTGAGCACATTGAGATATCGTGCCTGTATTTTTCTTTCTTTGATTCATACAGGAAGGGATCCTTAAAGAAATCGTCAATAGCCTCCCTGTAAACGGACGAGATCACGGCAACATAAAGCGCAGGCTTCATCCTGCCCTCGATCTTAAAGGAATCCACTCCGGCCGCCACAAGCTCCGGGATGTGCTCTATCATGCAAAGGTCCTTTGAATTCATGATAAAGGTGCCGCGCTCGTTCTCAAAGACAGGGAAAAACTCGCCCGGTCTTGTCTCCTCCATCAGGGCATACTTCCATCTGCAAGGATGGGTGCAGGCTCCAAGGTTTGCCTCCCTGCCGGTCATATAGGCGCTTAAGAGGCACCTTCCGGAGTAGGAAATGCACATCGCCCCGTGTATAAAACTCTCGATCTCTATCGAACCCTTTGTTTTATCGTGTATCTCTGAGATCTCGGCTATAGAAAGCTCCCTGCCGGTAACTACCCTGGTCGCGCCCTGGGCTTTCCAGAACTCGTAGGTCTTGTAGTTCACATTGTTGGCCTGGGTGCTAATGTGAAGGTCCACATTGGGGCAAAGCTCCTTTGCCATCATAAAGATCCCGGGATCCGCCACAAGGATGGCGTCCGGCTTTATTTCCGCAAGTTCCTTAAGATAAGCCTCTATTCCGTCTATATCCCGGTTGTGGGCTATGATATTTGCCGTCACATAAACCTTGGCGCCATGTTCGTGCGCAAAGCTTATGCCCTCTTCCATCCGGGGACGGTCAAAATTCTTGGCGTTTGCCCTGAGACCGTACATCTCGCCGCCTATATAAACGGCGTCTGCACCGTACATCACGGCAGTCTTTAGTATGTCAAGGTTTCCGGCCGGGGCCAGCAATTCCGGTTTACGCATATCTGCTCCTTTCCGGGGTGTATCTACAGTTTCCTGCTGAGCGCCATCCCGTCCCCCACGGGCAGGATAACGGTATCCAGCTCATCTGTATGTGTAATGTGGTACAAAAACTCCCTCATCCTCATATGTATGGTCCTGTCCCTGCGTTCCACCGCAAACTTGGACCCTGCAAGGCTCCCCTCCTGGAGCACGTTGTCCGTCACAAGGAGCGCCCCCTTCTCCATAAGACGCATAATATGCGGGAGAAAGTTCAAATACTGGCCCTTTGCGGCGTCAAGGAAAACAAAGTCGAAAGGTCCTTTAAAGTCTTCAAGGACCTTGAGCGCATCGCCTTCCACAAGGGTTATCCTGTCACCCACAGGTGACTGTGCGATGTTCTTCCTTGCCTCTTTCAGCCTCATCTCGACCTTTTCTATAGTTGTGACGTGCGCATCCGACACGCTCGCCATCAGCTGGGCCGAAAACCCTATGGCGGTCCCGATCTCAAGGATGTTTGAAGGCTTTTTCTCCCGTATTAAAAAGCACAGAAGATTCTGTGCTTCTTTTCGGATTATGGGAACATGGTGCTCTTCGGCGTAGACTTCAAGCCTGTCAAGATACTCGGGCAGATCTGCCGACAAAGAGTTTATGTATTCGTTTACTCCTGGGTCTGTTATCATTATCCGTTACCTTTTCTGCCGCGAAGGCAACCTTGCATTATGGCTGCGCCTCCGCTATTCCTCATCCACGGCGTTACTCTCGCCCGCGAATATCTCGTACATCTCATCATAGGTCATAGTCGTGTTCACAGTATAAAGGCCCGGATGGAACTTTGCCTTCATAAGACGGGCACGGATATAGAACGAGAATTTGTCGTGGATCGCACGGGCAAGCTCCAGCTTTGCACCCACGGTAAGAGCGGAATCGCCCTTGTCCACCTTGATGGTGATATCCTTGCCTGCCGTCTCCTCCCTGTTTTCCATGGGGTCCGCGCCGAATATCCTGTACGAAAAGCTGTACACCTCCCAGGAATACTTATAAACAAGGATTATCACAAAAGTGAAGATGATTATGTTTATAAGCAGCCGGAGTGTCGCATTCGTAAGGTTCAGGACCGTTCTTGTGGTTGTCCTTGCCATCACTCAACCTCCATAATGATGGGTAAGATAACAGGTTCACGCTTCATGGTCTTCCAGAAGTGGTCGCTGAGAGCGTCTCTTATCTCGTTCTTCAGCTTGTTCCTGTCAACTTTCTGTTTTGAAAGGAGCTTGGAAAGAGTGGCTTCCACCACTTCCCTTGCCTCCTCTATCTTTTCTTCGGATTCGCGCATATAGACAAAGCCGCGCGAATTGATCTCCGGGCCCGCAAGCACGATATTTGTGCCCTTGCCCATAGCGAGCGAAACTATAACAAGTCCGGATTCCGAAAGCTCTCTTCTGTCGCGCAGGACAGCATTTCCTACGTCGCCTACACCAAGACCGTCCACAAGCACCTCGTGAAGGGTGATATGATCCACGATCTTAGCCTCATTCTCCGAGAACTCCAGCACATCGCCGGAATGAAGGATAAAGATGTTGTCCTTATCTATCCCAACGCTCTTTGCAAGCTCTGCGTGGGCTGCAAGGTGCCTGTATTCCCCGTGTACCGGGATCGCATATTTCGGCTTTATGAGCGTATAGAGCAGTTTTATCTCTTCCTGGCACGCGTGCCCGGAAACATGGGTATCCTGATAGATAACCTTTGCGCCCTGCTGTGTGAGCTCGTTTATAACCTTGCTCACGCTTTTCTCGTTGCCCGGGATGGGCGTGGAGCTTATGATGACAACATCATCGGGGCTGATGGAAACACGCTTGTGGATGGAAGCCGCGATCCTTGAGAGCGCAGCCATGCTCTCGCCCTGGCTGCCTGTGGTGATGAGCACCGTATCTTCCGGCCTGTAGCTCTTTATCTGCTCGATGCTGATCATGATATTGTCCGGGATCTGGATATACCCAAGCTCCTGGGCGGCAGTCATGACATTGAGCATACTTCTTCCCTCAAGCATGACTTTTCTTCCGTATTTTGCGGCGCAGGTGATGATCTGCTGCACCCTGTCTACATTCGAAGCAAAGGTTGCAACAATGATCCTGTGGCCGGTGTTTTCAGCAAAAATATTGTCGAAGGTGCGTCCCACCGTCTTTTCAGACATTGTAAAGCCCGGGCGCATAACGTTCGTGCTGTCGCAGAACATGGCAAGAACGCCCTTCTTTCCAAGCTCTCCAAACCTTGTAAGGTCTATGGGAGTGCCAAGGACAGGGGTGTAATCCACCTTGAAATCCCCCGTGAAGACCACGGTCCCCACAGGACATGTGATAGCAAAAGCTGCGGAATCGGATATACTGTGGTTCACGCGGATGAATTCCACGCGGAAATCCCCCACATTTATCATCTGTCCGTATTTTACGACTTTCTTTTTTACTGACTTTGAAAGCCCGTGCTCCTTAAGCTTTATATCGATTATTGCAAGCGTGAGCTTAGTTGCATACAAAGGGGCAGGGACATCCCTAAGCACATAAGGGATCGATCCTATATGATCCTCGTGCCCGTGGGTGATAAAAAAGCCTTTTACCTTGTCGGCGTGATCCTTAAGATAAGTTACATCCGGCACCACAAGGTCTATGCCTAACATTTCGTCCTGCGGAAAGGCCAGACCGCAGTCCACGACAATAATACTGTCTCCGTATTCCAGGGCAGTAATGTTCATGCCGATCTGCTCAAGTCCCCCGAGCGGGATGACTCTGAGCTTTGATGGCTTCTCGTTATTCTCTTTTTTGCTCAAGTTTTCCTCCATTTTGGATAAGTGAAACGCGCTCCCACCGCTCCTGCGCGCACTTAGTCCTCTGTAATAACATCCGTATCCTCGAGCAACTCGGAAAATATACCCGCAAGGGCGTTAAGGGTCTTATCGTCCTCTACCATATCGTAAACAGCTTCTTTGGCATCTTTTTCGGATACCTCCTTGAGGACATAGCACTCTGCTTCCTCCTCATCGGGGTCCATTGTCACAAGAAGATAGTTTACGCCGTTCAGTGTAGTTTGTTCAAGTACGCTGAACAGAAATTCTTCGTTGTCCGCTGATATAAATTTAATGACATTGTCATTAGTGGTCATATTCATCCTCCCGGCCAAAGAGCCCTTTGGCCTGAATCTTATAAATAAACGAAAAACCGGTTCCCAAAAAAGCCCCCGGTTTTATTTTGCTTTTTCGTTTGCAAGGAAATCAAGATAATTTTGCAGGATGAGCACTGCCGCAAGCTTATCTATCACCTTGTCTTTTTCTTTATATGTCTGCCCTGCGGCGTTTAAGACTCTTGATGCCTCAACTGTCGTGAGACGCTCGTCCCAAAGGATGGTCTCAAGCCCTGTCCTTCGCTCCACATTCGCAGCAAACTCTTCGCAGAGCTTTGCTCTTTCGCCTATATCGTTGTTGAGCATCTTAGGGTAGCCTACCACCACCTTTTCAACACCGTATTGCGAAACAAGTTCTTCTATCCTTGCATAAGTCCTTCTGAGTTTATTCTCCTGCTCCCTGCGGATAGTCTCGATCCCCTGGGCAGTTATCAGAAGCTCGTCGCTTATGGCAACGCCTACGGTTTTAGAACCGTAATCAAGTCCCATTATCCTCATTTGAAATGAACCTCGATATAATCCTTAAGAAGGACCTCCAGGATCTCGTCTCTTTCCACTTTCATGATGTTGGTCCTGGCATTCTTATAGCTTGTAATGTATGTCGGATCGCCGGACATGATATACCCTACGATCTGGCTTACCGGATTGTAGCCCTTCTCCTTGAGCGCCTGATAAATATCATCGATGAGCTCGCGCACTATCTGCTCGGGTTCTTTCTGAAATTTGAAATATTGAGTCTCCGAAATGTCACTCATATTGCTCCTCCATGCCGGGGTGATAACTTCGCTGTTTCCTGCCCGGTACAACTGCTTGTGTCACTTTAGCGCGGAACGTAAACCCACACTCCACCACTTTCACAACATAGATTTTACACCAACTCAAAACTTTTGTAAAGAAAAAAAGCGGAAGACAGATCGCTTTTATTCCCTTAGCATCCGTTGTATCTCCCGGTCTTTTCGTTTTTTTCTGGCCCTTAAGACCGCAGTCACCACAAGTGTTATCACCGTAAAAGCACCCGAGATCACCAGCATATGCGGTATCCGGATCCGGATCACCGAAACTGCCACAAAGCTGATTATAAGGAGCATTAGGAACATCCATCCAAAGGCTATCACAGCGACCGCAAGATAATAAAGTATCTCCTTGATGGTCCCGAGTGCATCAAATCTGTTATCTTCCATCTCAAAAATCCTTTCCAAAAAAGCAGTACCCTTACATAAAGGATACTGCTTTTGTTTCATTTATTCAATACTTTTGCTTCCCCAGACGGTAACCTGCGTGCGCTCGCCGAGTACCGTGAACACAGGTGTCTCGATCTTGGTGTTTTCGATGTTCATCTTAAGAGCAACACCGCTGTAATTGTCGTCATTAAAGCTCAGGTAGATGTAGTTCGTCCCCTCTTTTATTGACCACGTTCCATCAAAATCGCCGGTGATGGTGCCGTCTGCGTTCAGGTTGATGTACTTCGGGGTCTTCACCTCAAGCTTTGCATAGTTGATCGCAAGCTCATGGATGATGACATCATAGCTGCCAACAAAGTCCTCCATCTTCACACCGGTTTCCGAAAGCTTTTCCCCTGCCGTGATGTAAGGCGCAGCCACAAGCCACCCTTCGGCGTTCGTAAAGAGCTGGTGCACCTTTACGGTGTGCCCTTCCGACCCGTCTGTGGTCCTTGTATGGTAGATCATGTAGGCCCTTCCGTCGTCGTCCACAAAAGCAGAGTTGTGGCCCTGGGCCACCTGTCCCTGGTTAAAGGTCCGCCACTTGTAACCGCCGAAAAGCCTTATTCCCACGCTCTGGTTATGGTTCGTGGATCTCGTGTCGTAGATCGGAGAATTACCGAGCAGATCCCTGTAATCCCCGTCCACGGTCTTTGAGCGGAACACGCGTACATTATATCCGCCCTTAGCCTCAAGCCCGCCGTAGGACATGAACAGCCAGTAATAATCGCCTATCTTCTGGATGTAGGAGCCTTCGCCGGAAACGTACTTTCCACCGGCGATCTTCTTGCCAAAATAAGCGTCGGAATGAGCGTCAGTCTCGTATTTCACGGTATAATCGCGAAGTCCCGTGTTCTCGTCAAGCTGGAGCAGG
>JAGDCQ010000135.1 GCA_017958465.1 Lachnospiraceae bacterium | reverse complement strand
GCCGGCGTGATCAAACGCTATCTTGAGCTTGGCGGTGAGCTTATCACCGTGGGCTCCGACGCGCATTCGGCTGAAAAGCTTGGGAGCTATTTTGCGCAGGGTGAGGAGATCCTTAAAGCCTGCGGGGTAAAGTACCTTGCAGTCTACAGGAACAGAAAACCAATAATGATCAAAATATGAGGCGCGCGGGGCTTTCTGCGGTCGGCCTTATTTACGGAGTAATGTATGAGTAAACTGAACAAAATAGAACGAAAAATAGGGAAATATGCGATCCCTCATCTTATGAGGTATGTGCTGGCCCTTTATATCATCGGAATGATCGTGGATATGGTGAATCCGGCCATATATACGTCTTTCCTTATGCTCGACATAGACAAACTGCTGCAGGGACAGGTCTGGAGGATCGTGACCTTCTTGATCCAGCCGCCGGATGTTTCCCTGCTGTTCCTGGTGTTCTTCCTCTATCTGTATTATATGATAGGCGAGGCACTGGAAGCGGCCTGGGGCAGCTTCTTCTTTAACCTGTACTTCTTTGCTGGAGTGCTTTTCAACATTCTGGTGGTGGTTGGCTTTTATGTTGCCACAAGGGTGATTACTGGGACAGGTCAAAGTCCAATGATTTCGGTGAGCTATATCAATCAGTCCCTGTTCCTTGCCTTTGCGGCGCTCTACCCCAACACACAGTTGCTGCTGTTCTTCTTTATTCCCGTGAAGATAAAGTGGATTGGGATAGCGGACGGAATATTGATGGGCTATGGAGTGATAAGGAATGTTATTCTGGGCTTCCGTGCTATAAACTTTGTAGATCGAGTTGATAATTTTGCAAAAGCTATCGCCGTAGTCGTTGCCATGGCCAATTTCCTGATCTTCTTTATAATGTTCAAGACAAAAAGGTTTATCCCCATGGGGATGGCAAGGCAGCGGGCACAGTTCAGGCGCAATATGGAACGGGCTCAGCGTGAATACGGGCGTGCGGAGGGCTTTACCACCATCGCCAAGCATAAATGTGCCATTTGCGGAAGGACGGAGCACGACGGAGACGATATAGAATTTCGTTACTGCTCAAGGTGTGTGGGCAACTACGAATACTGCCTCGAGCACCTTTATACCCACACCCATGTGGGCTATATGGCTAATCCCGAGGATGTGACCGGTGGTACAAAAGATGAATAGAGACAGGCGTTCGATAAATATCGATAAAAATCTTTCCAGAGGTTCTGTGATGAAACATAAAAAGAACAATATAGCAGATGATGACAGCATCAGATCGCTGTTTTCAAAATATACCGACACATACTACAGGTATGCCGGCCTCCAGTTTGCAATCTACGATTACGAGCTGTTCGAGAATACCAGGGAGATGGGCTCTCCGGTGCCGGAGTACACAAGGGCTTACCGTGAGGTGGTAAGGCTGTTTTTCAAGGAAAATGAAGATGTGCTTCAAAAATACCTCGCGCTAAGGGCCGGTATCATAGCAAAAATGGAGGCGGTAACAGCTTTTACGGACCGCTTCACCATTTACGAATACCTTCTTAACCGGGCGGAGCTGCGGTTCTCGTTGTCCGACCGGGATCAGGATCCCATAGATGACGAGCAGGTTGCGGGGGCGCTTTTGTCCAGGATCTTCAGGGATCAGGACAATAATACCATCAACTTCAAGCTTCAGACCATGCTTGAGCAGCTTCCTGTAAGGCTTACAACAGACCGTTTTTTTGACACGCTTAAAAACAGCCTTGAGCTTTACATAAACGGGCAGCAGAGCTCCGCTAAAAAGCTGGACTACATGGTAAGGAGCGCTTCAGGCCTCTTTAAGCCCGAAGGCATGTCTTATTTTCCGGACCTTGTTGAGGCGGAAAAGAAGCTTGAAGCCATCAATTACAAGGAGATAACGGAAACCGAGTTTGATGAGGCTTCCGAGCTCCTCCAGAGCGTTATCACACAGCTTACAGAGCTTTCGGAGTACATAGGGCTTCTTGAAAATGCGGTGAACCAGCTTGGGATCCTTGTTTTCCTTGCGCCTTTCGCAGGGGAAGAGGCTAAGGCAAAAGCCGCAGAGACAAAGGAGCTTACCCTTTGGATGATAGATAACGGCGACACAAAGGAAGCTGTTCCCGAAGAACTTGTGGACCTGTTCAAGCTGGGCGAGGGAAGCCTTGAAGTGCTTTCGGAAACCCTTGAAAAGCTTTCTGCAGGCTTTGACGGAGTTGCAGATGAAAACGAAGAGAGGATAGAGGCTCTTGGGCTTTCGGCACAGAGCGAAGCTCTCGAGAAGTGCAGGATCCTTGCTTCCGACAGTATATACGCCGGTCTTGAAGACGACGAGACCACCGATATAGCTGACGAAGCCTTTATCGGAGAACTTTTCGGAGGTCTCGAAGCCGATCTTAAAGAGCTTTTC
>JAGDCQ010000134.1 GCA_017958465.1 Lachnospiraceae bacterium | reverse complement strand
TTTCGCTTATATTTGCAAGGCTCAACGGAAGTCCCGAAAGCTATGAAGTGCTCGAGAAAATGTGGGCTTCCTTCAGGGAATTCGATCCGAAGTGGGAGCACAGGTATCACAAGGGGATACTCGTGCTGCTGACGATCCCGGGAAAACCCGGACGCACGCTCGTCAGGATGTTTTATTCCATTGCTCACAAAATAGTAAGGTTTAACT
Organism: Lachnospiraceae bacterium; assembly: GCA_017958465.1. Lineage (GTDB taxonomy): Bacteria > Bacillota > Clostridia > Lachnospirales > Lachnospiraceae > SZUA-448. Next base: position 10,714 of record JAGDCQ010000134.1, on the reverse strand, counting down.
AAGGAACACCAGACTACTCGAATCAGGTTTATATTGAACATTACGATGTTTATATTTCTGCTGAATTATTCCCGGTATCGGACCTCATCCAACGCCAGCAGTATAGTTAATTTCCGTAGCGGTGATCATAAACCGGGAGAAAACCATGGGAAAAAATAAAACAATTATTATATGTGCCATTGTACTTGTTTTACTGGCAGTTTTATCATACATTTTTGTAAAACCTTTTTTGACCGATTATGAGACCGAGACCGGTCCCTACAGAAAGTATGTTTCCGAACGCAAAGACATATTCGGGAAAATTGAACCTGTAAAAGAAATTCGTGAGGATACCGGAGAATATGCAGCCCGGTTTGAACTGACGGAGGCGGAATGGAATGTGATAAAAAACAAGTTTCCGGAAATCTGTCACGAGGGCAACCTGTGGCCTGACGGCAAATGGGTGGATGGAGCCATTTTTTGTGAAGCGGCTTTTGGGAAACTATTTAGAGAAGATGAGTATCAATATCTTAGTGATGCTTATTCTGATGGTAAAACGATCCGGATACTTGGCAAACCCCGCTCGTGTGATTATGAGATTATTGTTTTGAAGAATGAAAGAAAACTATCTGTTTTCTTTTTTTACAAGGTGTACATGGAGGACACACTTTAGGCCGAATTGACCGAAGGAAGAAGGCATAATGAATATGAACACAAATAAAACGGTACCCGCTGCTCTCATCGGCAGTTTCGACATTTCCGCAGCAGGGCACGGGAAAGGATTTCTTGGCGACATCAACGGTGACGGTATCATGGAGGTCGTTTTTGTCCAGGCCGACGGCGATATCGACGACAGGTATGTTCCGCATACCGTAACGTGCGTAACAGCGTATGATCTTCTGGGAAAACTGCTGTGGCAGGCGGGAAAGCCTGTAGAGAAGCCCGGACATTTTGGCGCGGATTTCCCTGCCCAGATCTACGACTTTGACAATGACGGGAAGCTTGAAGTCCTTTGTGTTATGGACGGAAAGTTCTGCGTGCTTGACGGAGCGACCGGCAAAGAGAAGGCAAAGTATCCGCTTCCCGATCCCGAGGCGCACGACTGCATCATCATCGCGAACCTCACGGGAAAAGAGCACGCGGGCGAGATAATCCTTAAAAACAGATATTTTGACATGTGGGCAATGGATCACGATTTTAACGTGATGTGGAAACACCACGGAAATATCGGCCATTTCCCTTATGCTTTTGATATAAACGGCGACGGCTTTGACGAGGTGATGGCAGGATACGATATGCTGGACCATAACGGCAACATCCTCTGGTCCTGCAAGGATCTTGAGGACCATGCGGACTGCCTCTGGGTAGGCGACGTGAACGGCGACGGAAAGTACGAGATAGCGGTCGGCGGAAGTGTTACCTGCCTCTACAGTGCGGACGGCAAGGAACTGTGGCGCTATGACGGATCGATAGAATCCCAGCACGTGGCTTTAGGCCGCTTTATTGAAGGCGCGCCCGGGCTTCAGCTTGCGGGCCTTGACAGGATACAGCGCGGAGACGGCTACAAAGGCCAGTGGGACGGCAAAGACGGCCTTTTCCTTGTGGATAGCGAAGGAAAAGAAGTCCTAAAAGAGGACAGAAAGACGAAAGGGTGGCTTACCATCGCAGATACGCTCTCAAACTGGAACGGCGACGGAAAGGACCATATCCTTGCCTACAGGCGCGGAGGCGGCGTAAACCCGGGGTTATACAACGACAGGTTAGAGCCGGTCACGGAGTTCCCCGTGAACTTTGAAGGCGAGGAGTATGTGCTCCATGCGGACCTTTTCGGGCGCGGTAAAGAAGACGTTATCGTTTATACGAGGACAGAAGCGTATATCTTCAGCGGAGAGGCTGCAGATGTGAAAACGCTTATTGAAAACAACAAGGGCAAGGGCGCGCTGCCACAGCCTAAGAGGCTGTATTCGCAGACCCTGTATCCCGGCGGTTGTGTTTATATCAAATAATGAGTATATGGGCGGAGAAGGGCATTATCACTGTTTACAACGGTACTTACCAAGCTAAGTACCGAGCAGCGGAGGAAAAAGATGCAGTACAGAAAAGACAAACACGGTGAAGATGTATCAATGATCGGCTTTGGGTGTATGCGTTTCCCGCAGAAGGGCGGCAGGATCGATATGATCGAGACCGAAAGGGAGATCATGGAGGCCTACAGGCTCGGCATCAACTATTATGACACAGCCTATATCTACGGCGGAAGCGAGGCTGCAGTCGGCGAGATCCTTGAGAAAAACGGCATTCGCGATAAGATCAAGATCGCGACAAAACTGCCGCAGTACCTTGTTTCAAGCAATGTTGCCCTGGATCGCTATTTTAGCGAGCAGCTTTCGAGGCTGAGGACCGACTACGTGGATTACTACCTCATGCACCATCTTACGGATGTGGCTATGTGGGAAAAGCTTAAGAAAGTAGGGGTCATCGACTGGATAAAGGAGAAGAAGGCCAGCGGAGCCATCCGCAATATCGGCTTTTCCTACCACGGAAACACCGACGGTTTCTTAAAGATCCTTAACGATTACGACTGGGATATGTGCCAGATCCAGTACAACTACTATGATGAATTCTCACAGGCAGGTGTCAGCGGCCTTAAGGCAGCGGCAGAAAAGGGCATCCCTGTTGTGATAATGGAGCCTTTGAGGGGCGGAAAGCTTGTGAAGATGCTTCCGGAGTCCGCAAAGAAAGAGATGGAAAAGACAGGCCGCGGCTGGTCCCCTGCGGAATGGGGCTTCAGATGGCTCTACAACCAGCCTGAAGTGACTGTTGTGCTCTCCGGCATGAATTCCATGGATATGGTGCGTGAGAACTGCCGTGTGGCTTCGGAAACAAAGGCGGGCTCGCTTGATGAAAAGGACCTTGAAACACTGAAAAATGTTACAAAGTGCATAAAGGAGAACGAAAAGGTGGGCTGCACCGGGTGCCGCTACTGTATGCCTTGTCCGAAGGGCGTGGATATACCGGGTACCTTCTTCTGCTACAACACCATGTACATAGAGTCCAAGATGAACGGGCGTATGCAGTATGCACAGACTGTCGGCCTCACGAAGGAACCGGCCTTTGCATCACAGTGCATAGGCTGCGGAAAGTGCGAGAAACACTGTCCTCAGAACCTTCCGATCCGTGAGAAACTGAAGGAAGCCGACAGGGCATTAAGGCCACTGCCGTTCAAGGTCGGGATCAATATCGCAAGGAAGTTCATGTTCAGAAAAGCTAAAGAAAAGAAATGATATGGGATCCAAAGGATCACGGAAAAAGAGCCGGGCGCGCAAGCGTCCGGCTCTTCCTTAAGGAGTTTATGAAAAAGATTCATTTGACAATATACGCTTCTATAGGCTTTGCAAGGTGTGCAGGCTGGTTGTAAGCCGTATTCTGCCAGGCTATGCCTTCGCGGTAAGCGCGGTCTGTGAGAAGGCAGGGGATAACATATTCCGTGGTATAAGGCGTTGAATAAACCCTGATCTTTGAAGGATCACCGGTGCAGCGCACGATAACTTCCTCGCGCCAGTCACCTGCTATGTCGGCTACAAGGCCGGCATTTCCTTTTGTACCGTTGCTTACGGCAGTGCCCTTTGCGGAAAGGAGCACAACCGCTTTCTGCTTCTCATAGTCCCATTTCTGGACTTCGGGAGTGTATTCCTGCTGATTGTTGTAATCGAAAAGCTCCTGTAAAAGGTCGCCGTCCCAGTAGATGCAGAAGTTTACGGAAGGCTTCTTGTTGTTGTAGATAACATTTCCGTTGCAGTCGAAGGTGTTGCCGTTTGCGGCTGCCCACATCTCTGCGCCGGGGTATCTTGGATCGATATCGGCTGCGAGAGCGCGGCCTGTGTCTTTTCCGGTATGAACGCCCCAGATGATCTCTGCTGTTGCGGCGTCGTGAAGCTCTATCTGATATTCGACTCCCGCAACCTCATGACAGCTGAACACATCAAGCTTTCCGTCACCGTTAAAGTCGGAAACATGCATTGCGTCGCCATGGCAAAGGCCCGTGAGGTTAAGGACCGAGCCGTCGTTGTCGATCACAAGGGCGCCGTAGATTATCTCGTCAAAACCGTCTCCGTCAACGTCGTTTATTGCAAGCTGGTGGTTGCCCTGGCCTGCGTAAGGCGTACCGCGTGGAGTGTCGAAATACCAGGAAAGAGTGAGCTTTTTGTCTATGAGCTTCCAGGCTGTGAGGGTTGTGCGTGCATAGTAACCGCGGCAGAAGATGGCAGCCGGAGCTCCGTCGTCTATGTATGCTGTGCCTGCAAGGAAGCGGTCACAGCGGTTTCCGTAGTTGTCGCCCCAGGAATTCATGTCTACATTGCCCTTTGCGTCAACAGGTCCGCGCTCGGGTACGTAGGGAACGGAATCGATGATCTCACCGGTAAGACCGTTGAAGCATGTGAGGTATTCCGGACCCGAAAGGACCTTGCCTGCGCCTTCGGCTGTGAGCCTGTAGTCGTATTCCTGCTGCTTTTTTGTAAGGTGGGGATCAAGCTGCGACATGCTGACAGCGCCTACGTGGCCGGTCTCTTCAAGCTTTGCGTTGTAGGTTGTGGTGCCGTCTGCGGTCTGGCAGATGATCTCTGCGATGCCGTCGCCGTCATAGTCCCAAACCTGGAACTGTGTGTAGTGGGCACCGCTCCTGACATTGATGCCGAGGTCTATGCGCCACATGAGAGTAGCGGTGCAGGTGTTGAAATCAAGGTCGTAGCCGTCGAGGATAAGTGTGCCTGTCCAGCCGTCCTGGGAGTTGTCCTTTGCGTCGTCCGGGTACCATTTCACTATGAGCTCAAGGTCTCCGTCGCCGTCAAGGTCGCCTACAGACATATCGTTGGCTTCGTGCTTAGCGTGGTGGTTGTTGGGAAGGAAGGTATCCGGAGGCATGTTGAGCGCAAACTCATGGTATTCGCTTGCGGCTGCAACCGCCTTTTCTTCCTTGAGGATACCGCCTTCTATGTAACTGAGGGTGTAGGCCGATCCGTCTGCCTTTGCGCCCTTGTCCAGGTAGTTTGTTAGGTTTCCGCTGTAGATCACGTTCCCGGTTTTCTTAAGGGTGAAGGACTCGTTTGCCTCGCCGAAACTGCGCCAGCTAAGGAGCACGCCGTCACCGGTTGTTATCGCGATAAATGCCCTTGTTGTAAGGGTTTCGGGCTCACAGAAGGTCCCTTTTGGAACATTATATGTGGTGGTGTAGGTAGCATCATGCACAACGCCTACAACAGGAGTGGGTGTCGGTGTCTCTGTGGGAGTGGCGGTGGGAGTAGGATCCGCAGGTTCCGCTGTGGGAGCGCTCTCCGTGGGAGAGGGCGACGAAGTGGGGACAGGGGTCTTTTCATTGCTTCCGCAGGCAATGAGGGATGCGGCCATTGAAAGGACCAGGATTATTGCTACTATCTTTTTATTCATTTTGAAAAACTCCGTATCTTGTGTTTTATCCGAGCTTGTAAACTTTAAGGTCCGAGTATTCCGCCACCATGGGGGCAAGCTGCCTGAAACCTATCTTTCCGCCTGTAAGGAGAGGACCGAAGGTCTCGCCGTCATCCTCAAAGGTGAAAACGCAAAGGTCGTTGACAAGGAACTTTACAAGGTTTCCTTTTTTTATGACCGTCAGGTGGTAAGGGGCAGTGCACTCGTCGGCGTCGGGGATGGGGTCCGCACCCTGTGTCACAAGGTGGAAACCATAGCTCTTCCTGAGATTGCAGGTGTGAAACGCGCGTTCATCGGGCTCTTTTCGCCTGAAATACGAAACGTGGAAGGCGTTAATGTCGCCGTGGTGATACAGCGGGTATTCGCCTGTGCGGGGCTTGAGGGACGGGTCGAAAAGATCCTCGCCGTTCCTGCCTTTTGCGGCAAAGAAGAGGATGGCAAGGCCGGGCTCCTTTAACGGCCTGAAATCCCAGGTGACCTTTATGTCTTCAGGGAAGTTTTTGTCGCACCAGAACACGTAATTGGCCTTCTGGCCGGCTTCTGCGGAGATGGCGTTTTCCATCCGCATCTTCCCTTCCGGGAATGTTATTTTTGCGCTGCCTTCAAGGACGAAGCTTTTTACGTCGTCCTCGCAGGACAAAGGGTTTTCATATATCAGTTCTTCCATGATAAAACTCCGTGATCAGGCTCTGAATTCGATGGTGCGGCTCTTTGCGCCCTCGTGACCGTCGGCAAATACTGCTACTACATAGATCTCGTAAACGTCCGAACCGGGAATGGTGAAGGGAAGGACAGGAGATGTAGCCTTTTCCTCTGCTGTAACCTCGCGCAGAGGGAAGTACTGAAAGTCCACGGAACCTTTGCGGTAAACCCTGTATTTTACGGCATCTTTTACGTCGTTGAAGATAAGAAGGAAGCTTGCCACATTGTTCTCCACGTGGAGTTCCTGCATAGCAAAGTTCTGGGGCGAGGTGGAATCCGGAACAACGGGCTCCATGAACATCTTGGGCTTCTCTATTTCAAACTCTGTGTTGATGAAGGGCCTGATAGGGTCAAACTCAGGGTTTTCGGACTCTTTTACGGCCTTTGCAACGAGGCCTGCGTAGATAGTCGCGCCGTACTCCTGAAGGTGTGTGTTGTCGGAAACACCGTTAGCGTAGGCACTGTCCGGGTAAGCGTCGGGAGCTGCCCAGAGGTAGATGAGCTTGGATTCTTCGGGACCGATCTCGTTAAGATAGTCCACGGAAAGCTTGCAAAGGTCCACAACAGGGACGTTTTCCTCTTTGCCGAGAGCCAGCATAACGTCGGCATATTTGCCAAAGGAAGCGACAAACACGCCGCCTTCACGACCGTCGCAGTTCCTGCGGGCGATAGGAGTGACAAGCACCGGAACCACCTTCCTTGCGCGGCAGGAGTGGATGTACTTTTTAAGCCAGTAAGCAAAGTCCGAAGGCGCAACATAGCGGTTCGGACGAACTGCGGTAGCATCGTCGTGACCCCACTGGATAAAGCAGAAATCCCCCGGAGCGGTGCGTGCAAGAAGCCTGTCCCACTTGCCTTCGTTTATGAAGGAACGGGCGCTCCTTGCGCCAATGGAGCGGTTTTCAATGTTGCAGTGAGGTGTCTCGTAGATATGATTCTGAGGATACATAAAGTCCGGAGACATCTGCTCCTCGGTCAGGTTGCCGTCGTTAAAGAACCTATAGAAAACCTGGCCCCAGCCGGCCTGCGGATAGTGGAACTTATCGTAGGACTGGACTGTGGAGTCGGAAGCAAGGAACAGCGTGGGCTTTTCCTTAGGAGCCTTTTCGGGCAGGTATTCGAAGGTGATGTCGTTGAGTATAAGGGGCAGCTCAACTGTATCTTCCTTTGTTTTTTTGTCAGTGGGGACAAAGACTCTGATAAGCGTCTCTTCCTCAACAGAGCAGAGCTCGAAGGAGAGTTTTGCGTTTTTCTGCGAAGGCGCGAGTACTTCGCCGTTGATCTTCAGGATATCGTTTGCAAAACAGCTTATTTTCGTCTCTTCCTGGGAAGGGTTTGAAACATCGAGGGTAAACTTTACGTCCCTGATCCCTGTATTAAAACTGAAAGCAGGCCCCTCCACATAAGCATATATACCAAAGCCTGTGTTCTCTGTTTCTGTCCACATGCGCGTTTTGAAAACTTCACCCGGAAGAAAGTCGTTTTCGAGCATCTCGGAAACAGTACGCTTTCTTTCGTAGTAAACCCCGTTTGACCAGCCTTCAGCTTCACTTGGATATGAAACAAAGACCGGTTTTGCTTTTCCGCTAAACATATTGTGTCCATCCTTTGCATTTCATTTTGATAAAAATAGCATAACATCATAAAAACGCAAAGGAAAGAAGAGATTCGCAAAAAAACAATTTGATACTTTCGGGGGTGGATGATAATTTCTGCGGAAATACCCCGTGTTTTCGGGCTTTCTTTGAAGTGGGAAATGACACCACGGGGAATGTACTGCCGGTAACGTCCAAGCGTAGAAGTTGCAAATAACAGGAGCATACTGTATAATGCAACTGTTAATCTTTCAGGGGGCTCTTTGTTTACAAATGGCCCGTCCTGTCCCGTACGGAGGATGATATGGCACAAAATATGATGGATTATGACGGACCGCTCGTCAGATTCACGGAGAAAGCCTTTAATCTTATATTTTTGAACCTTTTGACGATACTCTGCTGCCTGCCGGTAGTTACTTTCGGCGCTTCCTTTGCGGCTCTAAACACTGTCGTGCTCAAAATGTCGAAGAACGAGGAAGGGTATATCGCCAAAGAGTTTTTTAAGGCTTTTAAGGCTAACATTAAAATAGGAATAAAGGCATCGGTTGCGATCATCCTGTTCATCGCCTTTGCGGTTGCGGACGTTTACGCCATCAGCCTTCTTGATGTGTGGTTTGCGGACGTTGCAAAGGTGCTGATCGTCCTGTTTGGCGTCTTCTTCACCATAACAGTCACCTTCCTTTTCCCCATAATGGCAAGGTTTGAAGCGGGTTTTGGGGATACCATAAAAAATGCCTTCAAGTTCTCGGTTTCACATATCTTAAGGACAGTGCTGCTTTTTGTCATTAATTCTGCTATGTGGGTCCTTGTTTATTTCCTGCCGGTCCTTGCGCCACTGCTGCTCATGTGGGGCTTCACACTGCCTGCGTATATAGGGACTGCCGTATATAAGAAAGAGTTTGAAAAAATGGAGGCAGATTATTATGCCAGACAGAATATTTGATATAGAAGGACCGCTGGTGCAGTTCATCTTCAGGGTAAAGGACCTTTTCGTCTTAAATATCCTGACGCTTGTCTGCTGCATCCCTGTGTTTACGATAGGTCCGGCCCTTAAGGCCCTTGCTTTTACAAGCCTTAAGATGGTGAGAAAAGAAGACGGGAACGTGGTCACTACATATTTTAAAAACTTCAAGCTGAACTTCCGCCAGACAGTAGGGTTTGGGCTTATCTGCCTTGCGCTCCTGCTCATCTGCGCCGGGGACATTTTTATGGTGTTTTTTGCAGGGAGCGAGTTTCCAATGGCCATAAGGGTACTTTCGATGGTAGCCGTGGTTGCTGTGATCTCAATCCTTTTGTACGCAATCCCCATGCAGGGAAGGTTCTTAAACCCCATAAAGGTCACCTTCAGGAACGCCTTCTGGGCAGCTATCGTGAAGTTTCCAAGGACATTGCTGATGCTTTTGAGCTATGCCTTTATCCCGGCTCTCTGGCTCTTTGTTTCCGGCAACTTTTTCCCGCTCATTCCGCTCTTTGGCCTTTCCCTGCCGGCCTATATCTGTGCGTTGATCTATGATCCGTTCTTTAGAGAAACGGAAAACGCCATCCTTGAAGCACAAAAAGAAAAAGCGGCTTCCTCGGGGGAAGAACCGCTTGAAGAACCGATCGAAGACTCGATCAAAGACTCGAAAGAATCTTAATCCGTATTAGTGCCTGCATGGTATCTTTTCCTGTAGGCATCCGGCGTTACACCATATTTATTCTTAAAAATGCTCTGGAAGTAAGAACGGCTCTCGTAGCCCAGCTCCCTGCTCAGTTCCGTAACAGTTACCATCATGTCTGTACGGAGCGTGGAGGCTGCCTTCTCGAGCTTTTTCTTTTTTAAATAATCCGCGAAGTTATCATTGTACTGGGTCTTGAAAAGGCGGCTTATGTACTCCGGCGTGAGGCCGAAATGCGAGGAAAGAGAGGAGAGGGACACATTGCTGATATTTGCGTCAATGTAGTCCAGCATCTCGTTTATGTGCTTTTGCTTGCGCTTGGAGACAGGAACGTCGCTGAAAACGGAGAAATACTCGTTTATGGCGTCGGTGGCGGCAGAGAGTATCCCTATGGTCCCGTTATACCGGAGGAGGAGCTCCGTCAGTGAAGCCGAGATAAAGCGGCTTTTGTAGTTCTGCTCCGAAAAGAAAAGCTTGATAACGGCATATATGGCGTTAAGCTGCTCTGTCATGGCGGAAATGTGGAAGGCGTTGCTCTCGCCGTAGGGCTCGGCATAGGCCCTTGAAATGGTTGATAGAAGGGCGTTGAACCGTTCATAATTACGGCTTTTGAGCATCAAAAGGCTTTCCTTCATATCAACCTGCAGGGGCACAGCCTTTGCTTCGCTGCAAAGATGGAGGAAGGAAGATGGAATAGCCCTGCTCTTTCCAAGGTACAGGCCGTAATCCATATGCTCCAGCATAAAAAGGACCTCCAGGAACAGCTCCTCTTTTGAGTTGAAGGCGCCTGAATAGAAGACGCAGAGGTGTGAGTCCGGATCCACGTTGCAGATAACCTGCCTGAACTGCCCCACAAATGCCCGGACGCTGAAGTTGTCCCTGTCGTAGTTCAAAAAGCAGATGATGGAGTTGTTACTTGGAAATAGACGGTAGGAAAGGTATGACGCTTCCAGAATGTTGGTGCATACGTTTATGTTTTTGTTTAAATCTTCACGGGAAAAAGCAGTTCCGAGCCTCTTTTTTTTATCTATTATTATGGCACAAAAATCGTCCATTTCGGCCTCGGTGAAAAAAATGCCCAATTCTTTTATGTCCATAAGGACCTCCTTTGCAGTTACCTCACATAATACAAAATAACACACATAAAACAAAATAGCAAACATAATTTGATCTAAAATAATAAAATGAGCATTAGTGTAATCCAAAATAAAAGACAAAAGTCAAATCTTTAAGATTGTGCAATATACACAAATGGGCTAACGTAGACAGTGTAATAACACGTAATTTTGCAAAACGCAATTAGATTGGAGGGGG
>JAGDCQ010000133.1 GCA_017958465.1 Lachnospiraceae bacterium | reverse complement strand
TAAGATAACAACTTTGTGCCTTACCTTGAAGGTATTTTTGTCTCGGAAGGATACCTGCAACAGGGCTTTGCCACAGAACTGGGAGGAATGCTGATGAAAACAAGAGAAGAAGCCCTGAAATACGGCCTTTCTTTTCCTGATACTTACCGGGATGCGCCGTTCCACGATCAGAACTGGCAGCTGGTCCGTTACAGCGGGAACAAGAAGGCGTTTCTTTGGACGTACGAAAAAGACGAATTTATCAACCTGAATGTGAAGGTCGATCCTGAGAGGGCCTTCTTCTGGAGGGATATATACAAAGCGGTGATCCCGGGATACCATCAGAACAAGGAGCATTGGAACACCATCATCCTTGACGGGAGCATTCCGGACGAGGATATAAGGCGGATGATCGCGGAGAGTTACGACCTTATCAGCGACTGCCCCACGAAGCGGATATACGAAGCCGTAAAGAAGATACCTTATGGCTGCGTTGCCACATATTCGCAGGTGGCGGAGGTTGCGGGAGACAGAAAGATGGCGCGGGCTGTGGGCAACGCGCTTCACAGGAATCCCGATCCGGACACTATTCCCTGCTTTCGCGTAGTCAATGCAAAGGGAGAACTTGCGGGAGAGTTTGCCTTTGGCGGCGCAGGTGCACAGGCAAAGCTCCTTAAAGCGGAAGGGATCGAGGTTGTAGACGGAAAGGTGGATCTTGCCCGGTTTCAGTGGAGAGGTTAACCCCGGAGTCCTTTATTATGCCTGCAGGGTTGCTGTAAAGGAGAAAAAGTTTTATAATAAGCTTCAGTGGAGGGAATATGAAGATCATAGACTATTATACAAGCGACAGACAGGAATACTGGCTTTCTGAAATACAAAAAAGCGACTGGGTCGCAGGAAAACTATTATATGAGCTGATCAGGGATCAGAAATTGAAGAAATTGTGCGGGGAGTGGACAAAGGTACTCCTTCTTATCGAGGGCGACGATCTGGTGGCCTTTTGCACCTATGCGGCTCAGGACGAGATACAGGATCCGTCGATCACGCCCTGGGTGGGTTTTGTGTACTCCTTCCCGAAGTACAGGGGAAAGCGCCGTATGGGGAAACTCCTGGAATACGCCTATGCGCTGGCAAAGAAGGATGGCTTTAAGCAGATCCACATTTCTACCGGCGAAACAGGACTGTATGAAAAATACGGCTATACTTTCTGGAAGCTTATGAAGGATGCGAACGGAGTGGACTGCCGTGTGTACAGGACCGATGTTACCGACATGGATTACAGCGATGTCATTGGACGCTCTGTGAGCGGGACCATCGACAGGCCCATAGGGAGTGCCCATCCAAGGCATCCCGAGATGATATATCCCGTCAATTACGGATATGTGGACGGCGTCCTTGCGGGGGACGGCGCGGAGCAGGATGTTTACGTCTTCGGAACGGACAAGCCGCTCAAAACCTTCACGGGAAAGGTGGTGGGAGTGCTCCATCGCCTGAACGACAATGAGGACAAGTGGATCGTCAGTATCGACGGAAAGCCCTTAAGCCGTGAGGAAATCCTTAAGAGCATTGATTTTCAGGAGCAGTATTTCATGGGAGAGTTGTATCTATAGCAGTCAAAGGAGAGACGGCATGAGCATTGTAACTCTTACACTCGGAAACTATATTATGATAGCGGAACTGCTGGGACTCTGGGTCATGCTGGAATCCAACGTTCACCTGGACAAAAGGACCATAAATGTCACACGTGGCGTTATCATACTTATATTCGTTGAAGCGATCTGCTGGGGCGTTGAGCGGTGGACAAGGGAGATAGGATATCTGACTTACACAAGGATATTCCTCACCCCCACCATCTACCTTCTGCACCCCATCATTCTCCTTGGGATAATGGATATGGCGGAGTTCGTGAAAAAACACAGGCTACTGCTGTATCTTCCCGTCATTCTCAGTGCGCCGCTGCTCTACACATCCCAGTGGACGCACCTTATCTACTGGTTTGACGAAAAAAACCTTTATATCGCAGCGGACAACCCTATGCGGTATTATCCTTATTTTCTGTTTTTCCTTTATGTCATCCTTTTTGTCGGCGCCTTTACCATTCGCTACGCCCATTACGGGACAGCGGAAAGGCGGGGGATCCTTGTCAGCATTTTTGCGGCTTCATTGGGAGTGCTGCTCCATATCATTTTTGAGATCGATGTGGATTACAGCACGCTCTTTGCTTCCCTGCTTCTCATCTACTATCTGTCCCTGTACGTTCTTACGGCCAAAGAGGATACCCTTACACACCTTCTTAACCGGCAATGCTATTATTACGATTCCAAACGGCTGAAAGACCAGATCACAGCTGTAGTTTCCGTGGATATGAACGACCTGAAGAAGATAAACGATTCCGAGGGCCACGACGCGGGAGACAAGGCCCTCAAGACTGTTGCGGAGTGCCTTACAAGGGGAAGGACCAGGAGTAAAAAAGTTTACCGAATCGGCGGAGACGAATTTGCCATCTTTTATCTTGGGAAGACCGAAGACGAGGTGCAGAGCGACATCGCCCTGATGAGGGAAAACCTTGGCAAAACCCCGTATGTATGCGCCTTTGGCCATGAGATGGTGGACAAAAAGGATATCCACGCCGCCATGCTCTCAGCCGACAGGGAAATGTATTCAAACAAGGCTGTCCTTAAGAATACCAACGAGCGAAGGATCGCAGCCTACAAGGAAGCGACCATCAAGGTAATGCATGAGGCGCTCGGCTCCGGCATGTGGGGCATGGAGTTTGACGACGATGGCAATATGTCATCTGTCGAGTGGAGCCCTGAGTTCAGACGGATGATAGGCTTCACGGACGAGACGGACTTCCCTAATGAACTGGAATCCTGGTCGGATCGCCTTCATTCCGACGATAAGCCCGCAGTAATGAAGGAGTTTTACGACACCATTTCCGATTACACAGGCCGGAAAAACTATGATGTGGAGTACCGCTTGAAGACGAAGAGCGGGGAATGGAGATGGTTCCACGCTCTCGGAAGGCTGCTTAGGCGTGACAACGGTGTGCCGCTTTCTTATGTCGGCATGTTCGTTGATATAACAGACAGAAAAGCAGAGGCCAATTGAAATAAGCGAAAAGGCTTAAACACGGCTTCTTAAGAAAGGAACACTTATGGAATACTTCATCTATGATGACAAGATAAAGCTGAAGGTTTACCTTGATAAGCCCGAAAACACCGATAAATGTCCGCTTTGCCTGATCTTTCACGGCTTTACCGGATATAGCGAAGAGTACCATCTCAAAGAGATATCCAAAGCCATGAACGAAGTGGGTGTCGCAACCCTCAGGGTGGACCTTTACGGCCACGGGCAGAGCGAAGGTGAATTCAGGGATCACACCCTGTTCAAGTGGATAAGCAACGCTCTTTGTGCCTTCGATCACGCAAAAAGCCTGGATTTCGTGACTGAAATCTACATCAGCGGCCACTCCCAGGGCGGGCTTCTTGCCATGCTTGTAGCTCCTATGGTCAGGGAGAGCGTGAAGCTTTTGATCCCCTTGTCGCCCGCCATCATCATCCCGAGAGGCGCAAAAGAGGGCAACCTGCTGG
>JAGDCQ010000019.1 GCA_017958465.1 Lachnospiraceae bacterium | reverse complement strand
GGCGTTGCCATGGACGAGAAAGAGTTCCACTGCAGAGGAGAGTTCAAGTTCCTCCACAAGGGAAGGCCCAACGCAGATGATGTTAAGGCTGCCGTTGAATTTGCACATCAGTACAAATAAACCTGACACACAAAGGAGGCTGATGATTTGCTTCTTTTTCACGCGGGATTTGAAACCATAAAAGAGCCGGATGTACACTATGGGCGCAAGAATGCGGATTTCGGACAGGGCTTCTACCTCACGGATGATGAGGAGTTTGCCAACCGCTGGGCCAGAGAACGCAAAGGGCTTGAAACAGTGGTGAACACCTATGAGTTTGACCCGGAGGGCCTTTTGATCTGCCGGTTTTCACGTAATGAGGACTGGTTTGGATACATCTACGCAAACCGGGGCTTTAAGCCGGATGAGCTTAATGCAGATGTTATCATCGGGCCTATCGCAAATGATACTATCTACGATACTTTCGGTATCGTGACAAGCGGTTTTCTACAGCCCAAGGACGCCATGAAGCTGCTCCTTATAGGGCCGGAATACCGCCAGATCACGCTTAAGACCGAAAAAGCCGCAAGCAGGCTTAAATGGCTCTCTTCAAGGGTGCTTACTCCCGACGAGGTTGCCGGTTACAGAAAGACCGTGGCAGCGGAGGAAGAGGAATATCAGCGCCTTGTGGCGGCAGAACTTGAAAAAATATACGAATGATAAACAAAGACAGCGGACCGTTTGATCCGCTGTCTTTTTGACCCTTTGACCCGGCAGGAGCCGTCCTGCAGGTCTTTAGCTTTCTGTAAATAAAGGAGTCGAATAGTATCTGTCGCCGCTGTCGGGAAGAAGGGCAACTATAACTTTGCCTTCGTTCTCAGGGCGTTTTGCAAGCTCGATGGCACCGTAAAGCGCAGCGCCTGAAGAAATACCTACGGAGATGCCTTCCTTCCTTGCAAGGAGCTTTGCTGTTTCGAAAGCCTTTGCGCTTGATGCCTTGTATACTTCGTCATAAACCTTTGTATTCAAAACATCGGGAACAAAGCCTGCGCCGATACCCTGGATCTTGTGAGCACCGCTCCTTCCTTCGGAAAGAACGGGCGAATCCTCGGGCTCGAGAGCAACAACCTTTATGTCGGGATTCTTTGACTTAAGGTATTCGCCTGTGCCTGTAACTGTACCGCCGGTACCAACGCCTGCGATGAAGATGTCCACTTTTCCGTCGGTATCATTCCAGATCTCGGGGCCTGTTGTAGCCTTGTGAACGGCAGGGTTTGCAGGGTTAACGAACTGTCCGGGGATGAAGCTGTTAGGGATCTCCTTTGCCAGCTCGTCTGCCTTTGCGATAGCGCCTTTCATTCCTTTTGAACCTTCGGTGAGGACGATCTCAGCACCGTATGCTTTAAGGATGTTACGCCTCTCTACGCTCATTGTCTCGGGCATGGTGAGGATGATGCGGTAGCCCTTCGCCGCTGCGATAGAAGCAAGGCCGATACCGGTATTGCCGGAGGTAGGCTCGATTATCACCGAATCCTCTTTAAGAAGCCCTTTCTCCTCGGCATCCTCGATCATGGCTTTGGCAATGCGGTCCTTTACACTGCCTGCCGGGTTGAAATACTCAAGCTTCACAAGGATGGTAGCCTTGAGCCCCAGCTCTTTTTCGATGTTTGCCACCTCAACAAGAGGCGTATTTCCGATCAGTCCTAAAGTACCTTTGTAGATCTTTGACATAACTGTTCCCTCTCTATTTTTTATTTATACAGCCGCAAAACCCTTCTCAAGGTCAGCGATGATATCGTCGATATGCTCCGTTCCGATGGAAAGACGGATGGTGTTCTGGTAGATGCCCTGATCAGCAAGCTCTTCAGCGGAAAGCTGTGAGTGGGTTGTGGAAGCAGGGTGGATAACAAGGCTCTTTACATCCGCAACGTTTGCAAGGAGCGAGAAGATCTCAAGGTTATCGATGAATCTCCATGCCTCGTCTTTACCGCCTTTGATATCGAAGGTGAAGATGGAAGCTCCGCCGTTGGGGAAGTATTTCTCGTAAAGTGCGTGATCCGGATGGTCTGCCAGGGACGGATGGTTAACCTTTTCAACCTTCGGATGGTTCTTAAGGAATTCAACTACCTTCTTTGTGTTCTCCGCATGGCGCTCAAGCCTTAAGGAAAGCGTCTCAACGCCCTGAAGGAGCAGGAAAGCGCTGAAAGGAGCGATGGTTGCACCTGTATCCCTGAGTAAGATTGCGCGGATGAATGTAACGAAAGCAGCGGGGCCTACTGCATCGTAGAAGGAAACACCGTGATAGCTGGGGTTGGGATCTGCGATGTTGGGATATTTGCCGCTGGCCTTCCAGTTAAACTTGCCGGACTCGACAATAATGCCGCCAAGAGTGGTGCCGTGGCCGCCAATGAATTTCGTTGCGGAATGTACCACAATGTCTGCACCGTGCTCGATGGGTCTGAACAGGTAAGGTGTTCCGAAGGTGTTGTCCACTACAACGGGGAGACCGTGCCTGTGAGCGATCTCAGCGATGGCATCTACGTCCGGGATATCACTGTTGGGGTTGCCGAGAGTCTCAAGGTAGATGGCTCTTGTGTTATCCTTAATGGCTGCTTCAACCTCAGAAAGGTTATGGGCGTCAACAAAAGTAGTTTCGATCCCATATTGCGGAAGTGTGTGGGCGAGGAGGTTGTAGCTGCCGCCGTAGATAGTCTTCTGTGATACGATATGGCCGCCGTTTGCAGCAAGTGCTTCGATGGTGTAGGTGATGGCTGCGGCGCCGGAAGCAAGGGCAAGAGCTGCGCTTCCGCCTTCAAGTGCGGCAAGCCTCTTCTCAAGCACGTCCTGAGTGGAGTTTGTAAGTCTTCCGTAGATGTTGCCGGCGTCTGCAAGGCCGAACCTGTCGGCTGCATGCTTGCTGTTGTGGAACACGTAAGATGTTGTCTGGTAGATGGGAACCGCCCTTGCGTCTGTTGCGGGGTCGGCCTGTTCCTGTCCTACGTGTAACTGCAGTGTCTCGAATTTGTAATCGCTCATGGTTTGATCTCCTTTATTTTATGCTTTTTTTGTTTGAGTGGAAAGGGTTTTTTGATTTTTTGATATAGAAAAAGCCCGAGGGCTCTGAAAACTCCCGGGCAAATGACCTTATACGATCTTAGTTTTGATATAGATCGATACAGAGGCGTTCTGATCGGCATGCGAACGCCCCGGCCACTATAACTGCCCGGGAGATATGCATTCGACAACACATGTAGTTATATGCTTTTGTTGCGGTATTCCTTAACATGTTTACGCCTCCTTTCGAATAACTTGGGGAAAGTGTATCACTATTCACCTACTATGTCAATAGGTATTTTTTATTTTTTTTATTTTATTTTCAAAGTGCCGTGTTTATGCTATATTAAGGATGTTGAAAACTACTTGGAAGCAGGGCATAACATTGAACAGGGAACTGAAAAAAGGCTTCAGGGACGGGATCCCCATCGCTCTCGGCTACTTTGCCGTAAGCTTCAGCCTCGGTATCACAATGGTGGCGGCCGGTATCACGCCGGGCCAGGGGACGGTCATGAGCCTCACAAACCTCACCAGCGCGGGAGAGTTTGCGGGAGTGCGCATAATAGCCGCCTCCGGGACACTGATCGAGATGATCCTTACGCAGCTGATCATCAACTTAAGGTATTCGCTCATGAGTCTGAGCCTTTCCCAGAAGATAGACAAAAAGGCCAAGCTCTGGCACAGGCTTGTCATGGCTTTTGGAAATACGGACGAGATCTTTGCGGTGGCGATGAACCACCAGAAGAGCCTTACCATCCGCTATATGCTGGGGCTTCAGAGCCTGCCGGTCGTTGGATGGACGGTGGGCACGCTCCTTGGCGCAGTTGCCGGCAACCTTCTTCCCACAAGGATCAGCGTTGCGCTGAATGTAATGCTTTACGGCATGTTTATCGCGATAGTTGTCCCCGTTGCAAAAAGGTCACGCCCGGTGCTTATAGTATCGCTCCTTGCTGTGCTCTTAAGCTGCCTGTTCTATTTTGTTCCGGTCCTCAAAGAGGTTTCCGAGGGCCTTGCCATCACAATATGCACCGTGGCCGCAGCCACGGCGGGCGCTGTGTTTTTCCCCGTGAAGCAGGAAGAGGAGGACGCAGGCTAAATGAACATATATCTCTACATTCTTGTCATGGCGGTTGTTACCTACCTTATAAGGGCGCTGCCACTTACCTTGATCAGGGGGAAGATAAAGAACAGGTTTTTCAGGTCGTTCCTTTATTACGTACCCTACGCCTGCCTTATGGCCATGACCTTCCCGGCGGTCTTTTGCGGCAGCTACCCCATACACGCCGCCATTGCCGGTGTTGCGGTTGCCTTTATCCTGGCGGTAAGGGGCAAAAACCTCCTCACAGTGGCGTTAGCCGCCAGCATCACAGTTTTTATAGTATCTTTTATCCCCTTGGGATGAGCAACGGAGCGAGAGCTTCATAAAAGGAAACGGAGGATCAGATGAACGGAGTACCACAAAGAGTCATTGACACACGAAATGCCTGGGCAGCAGGCGATGCCAAGCGCGATGCGGGTCTTGTCGAGCCCGATGACATCAAAAAGATCAGAAATATCAGCTACGGCCCCCACGGCGACTGGAACCTGATGGACCTTTACCTGCCGGACAACGGCAAGAAGGCCGGTGCAGAGGGGAAGGGCTTTCCCGTTATCGTCGATATCCACGGCGGCGGCTACTTCTACGGCGACAAGGAGCTTTACCGCTTCTACACTATGCATCTTGCCCGGTCCGGATTCGCCGTGATCAACTTCAACTACAGGCTTGCGCCGGAAAACTCTTTCCCTGCGCCGCTCGAGGACACTTATGCGGTCTTTCTGTGGATTTCGGAGAATTACGAAAAGTACGGCCTTGATCCTTCCTGCGTGTTCCTGACCGGGGATTCCGCCGGAGCCCAGCTTTCGAGCCAGTTTGCTGTCATCTGCTCAAACAGGGAGTACGCAGAGCTTTTCGGCTTTAATATCCCCGAGAATATATGTCTTAAGGGGGTTTCCCTTGCCTGCGGTATGTATGACTTCAGGGCAAGGCTTAAGAGACCGGGCGGTAAAGAGATGGCCCTGGATTACCTTAAGGATGAAAAGCTTTTCACGGATCCCCGCACGGATGTACTTTCTTATATTACTTCCGACTATCCTCCGGCTTTTGTGTTTACTGCCTGGAACGATTTCCTCTTTGATGCCTGCGAGCCTTTTGTAAAGCTTCTCAAGGAAAAAGGCGTACGCGCCGAGGGGCGTATCTACGGCTCGAAAGAGGAAAAGGAGATCGCCCACGTTTTCCATTGCAATATGCGTCTTCCCGAGGGAGAGCGCGCAAACAGGGACCAGATAGCTTTCCTTGAAAGCTGCATGTGATAAGACCGGAAAGGAGCCTGTATGAAGGTTTTGGTCATAAGCGATATCCTTGAGGAAAAGCACCGGGAGCTTATAAGAGAAACGGCGGAAAAGGTGGGTGCGACCCTCGGTTTTTGCGAAAACGAGGACTCTGTTCCCAAAGACTTCGAGGACGCCAACATAATATACGGACAGGCAAAGAGGCTTGCGGCCACCAGCCGGAGCCTTGAGTGGCTGTGCGCTTCTTTTGCGGGAGTGGACAGCTTTGTAAAGCCCGGAGCCTTTGCAAACGAAAACTGCATCCTTACAAACTCAGCCGGAGCCTACGGTGTCGGGATCTCGGAGCACATTATCGCGGTATCGCTGATGATGATGCGCCGCATCACGGAGTTTTACCTTGAGACGACGGCAGGAGAGTGGAAGCGCCCAAGGCCTCAGAAATCCCTGAAGGACAGCAGTATAGTGGCTCTCGGCACAGGGGATATAGGCTGCAACTTCGCAAGGCGCGCAAGAGCCTTTGAGCCCTCGGCCCTTTACGGGGTGTGCAGGAGCGGAAGGTGCAGCGAGCCTGCGTTTGACGAGGTTTTCCCTGTCGGAAAGCTGGACGAAGTCCTGCCTAAGGCAGAGCTTCTTGTAATGAGCCTGCCCTCAACACCGGAAACAGTGGGGATCCTTTCGCGGGAGCGCATAAACCTGCTGCCTGACGGTGCTTATGTTGTAAATGTGGGCAGGGGGACAGCCATAGACGAAGATGCCATTGCGGATGCGCTTGAAAGCGGAAAGCTTGCAGGAGCTGCGCTGGACGTGTTCAACACGGAGCCTCTTCCAAAGGAGAGCCGCCTCTGGCACACAAAGAACCTGCTTATCACGCCTCATGTGGCGGGTAACCTTACTGTTGCCTATACCGTACAGCGAAATGTAGAGATGTTCTGCGAGGATCTGCTGAATTACGCAGCGGGAAAGCCCCTTCTCCACCGTGTGGACAAGAGCCTCGGGTATTGAAAAAAAGTGAGATCATAAAGACATCCGGTGTCAAACCCGGGTGTCTTTTGTGCATTTTGCACAAAAACAGAAGGGAAAAATCAAAACCTTTGTACAAAATCATTTTTATTCCCGTCTACCCCATTGACTTTTCTTAAAACAGGGTGTATATTTAGTTTAACGTTAAACCTAACGTTACCAAACAAGTTAAAAGGGGAGTAAACCAAAAGTAGACACGCCGGTGTCTGCCTTAGTTTTTGGAAGGTTTAACGTTAAACTAAACACCATTTTTACACCACTGTTTCTGACTAGTGAAAGGAGAGAATGAAATGGGGAAAAAGTTATTTAAGACTTTAGCTGCACTTACACTTGTTGCTGCTATGCTCGTGGGCTGCGGGGCACCTGCTGCGGATCCCACAAAGACACCCGGCGGGAACGGCACTCCCACAAACAGCGCCTCCGACCCTGCAAAGAACCAGGATCAGCCCGGCAACGACCAGCCTGCCAAAACCGTGGATCTTTCCCTCGGTATCTGGCCTGAGGACACACTTACCGCCGATATCGAGATCTACAAAGGCTATGTTGCCACAATGAAGAACCTCCATCCCGAAGTAAACTGCATCCCTGCTTACTACAAGTACGCTACGGATACTTTTATGCCGATGGTTGAGGCAAAGACAGTTCCCACTATCTTTGAGACATGGTTCACCGAGCCCAAGAAGCTCATCGCCAACGGCGCCGTAGCCGACATCACCGATGTTCTCAAGAGCCGCGGCTGGCTTGACAACATGAACCCTTCCATCCGTGAACTGCTTAGCGACGACAACGGCCGTATCTACGGCGTTCCCCGCGACGGCTACGCTCTCGGACTTATGCTCAACGTTGAGCTCTTTGAGGAAGCAGGCCTTGTAGACAAGGACGGCTACCCTCTTTACCCTACATCTATGCAGGACCTTGCCGAGAAGGCAAAGATCATCAAAGAAAAAACAGGCGCAGCAGGCCTTTGCCTCCTTGCAAAGAACGAAGCAGGCGGCTGGCACTTCTCTAACATCGCGTGGAACTTTGGCGCAACAGAGCTCTGCAAGGATAACCTTGACGGAACCTTCACTTCTAACCTTGCTACTCCCGAGGCCATCAAGGCCATGGAATTCGTAAAGAGCCTTAAGTGGGATTATGACGTTCTCACGGCGGATCCCACCAACGAAGACTGGGGCACAGGCTTCATGCAGCTCGGCACAGGCGCTGCAGCAATGTACATCGGCGCTAATGATGCAGTGGCACAGCCTACACAGGTAAACGGACTTCCCGTTGACAAGCTCGCTATGTGCGGCATCCCCGCAGCAGAAGGCTGCAGACCTTACTCACTCTTTGGCGGTACACCTTACATGTTCTCAAAGGAATCCACACCCGAGCAGATCGCTGCAGCCCTGGATTTCCTTGAAGTCATCGGAAAAGCTCCTCTTGCTACAGACGATGCTATCGCAGGCATGAAGGCAGACGCTCAGTCACGCGTAAACAACGGCGTGCCCGTTATCGCTTCCTTCCCCTGCTGGACCGCAAAGGATTTCCTCGATGCACAGGATGCTATCGTAAAGGAATACTCCAACGTTGATGCAAAGATGTTCAACGCATATTTCGATGCAACAAAGAACAACGGACTTCATCCCGAAGAGCCGGGCCTTACCCAGGATATGTACGCAGAACTTACAAAAGTCCTTCAGGAAGTGCTGACAAATAAGAACGCAGATGTTGCTGCCCTTATGCGTCAGGCAAATGAAAACTACCAGAAGATCCTTGACAACGGTTTCAAAAAGTGATCTAAAACCTTGTTTGTCAGGCGGGGAGCGCATCCCTGCCTGACAAACACAACTTTTGAAAGGACAAAGCGAAGGCTTACGGTCTCTTTCGCGGCATCGGGAAACAATGAAATCTAAAAAGAAACTGATAAGAAAACAGGATATAGCGGGATGGCTCATAATGCTGCCGTCTCTGGCCCTCTTCGCCTTTTATGTGTGGGAGCCCTTATTTGAAAACGTCAGGCTCTCTCTGCACAATTCCGTCCGGTACGAGGTACTGGACTTCGTTGGATTAGAAAACTACAGGCGTGTCCTTGCAAACCCGGATTTCCTGGCTGCATTCAAGAACACCTTTTCATATACTGTCTGGTCGCTCCTGATAGGCTTCCTTGTGCCCATCTTCCTTGGGATAATAATCTCGGAAACCGTACATCTGAAGGGCTTTTTCAGAACCGGCATCTATTTTCCGAACATAGTCCCGGGCATCGCAACCATCTGGATCTGGAACTATTTCTTCACACCCGGGGCAACCGGCGTTTTGAACATCCTCATCGGAAAGCTTGGGCTTCCGGCCTTCGAGTGGCTCAACAACACGCATTACACGATCCCGCTGATAGTTGTGACAATGACCTGGAAAAGCGCGGGTTCTACGGCACTTATCTATATGGCCAACATAAGCGCCATAAGCCCCGACCTCTATGAGGCTGCGACCATAGACGGCGCAGGCATCTGGCAGCGCATCAGGCATATCACCCTCCCGAGCATCTTCTCACTTGGGAAAACCCTTATGATCCTGCAGATAATCGCCGTATTCCAGATCCTTTACGAGCCCATGGTGCTCAAAAACGGCGGTCCGAACAACGCCAGCATTTCGCTGATGATGCTGCAGTACCGCTATGCATTCCGCGACTTCGATTTCTCGGGCGGTGCAGCCCTCAGCGTTATGGTATGCATAATCCTGATAATACTTAGCGGGATCTACATGAAACTGACAAGCGGAAAGGAGGAAAAAGCAGTATGAGAGGCTTTTTTGGAGCATACAAAGACAAGCAGGACGGCGTTATCCGCGGCTACGACATAAGATCGCCCTGGGTGAAGATCGCCTGCATAGTGATAATGATCGTCTGCCTTCTGATAGTGCTTTTCTCCGTTTTCCCGATAGTGTGGGTGTTCCTCGCAAGCTTCAAGGACATCCGCGAATTCAACAGAAATGTCACCATCTTTCCGAGCACCTTCGATTTTGGCCGTCTTGCGGCCACCTGGAAGGCCTTCAGCTTCCCAAATACTATCTTAACTCGCTCCTTATGGTGTTGGGCTGCATAGTGACGGGGATCCTCTTCAACGGCCTTCTTGCCTACGCCCTAGCGATCCTGAAGCCAAAGGGACACAAGGTCATATTCATGATGGTGATGTGGAGCCTGCTCATCCCTTCCACCACCAACATCATCGCGCTTTTCAGAAATATCAACATGCTGGGCATGAACGGGACTTTCTTCCCGCTCTGGCTGGCTTACGGGGCAAACGCCTTTTACATAGTGCTCTTCAAGGAGTTCTTTGAGGGGATACCGGCGGAGCTCCTTGAGGCCGCAAAGCTTGACGGCGCAGGAGTCATGCGGGTTTTTTCAAATATCGTACTGCCGCTGTCACGGCCCATAATCATGGTGGTTGCCATTTTTGTTGTAACAGCCGCCTGGTCAGACTTTCTGCTCCCTTACCTCGTGCTTAAGGGAACGAGCTTTGAAACCGTTATGGTCAAGCTGTTTTCCTTCAAGGATACACCCACGGATGCGGTGAGCGTTTTAAGGGCTTGTCTCTTTGCCATCATCCCGCCGACGGTCATCTTCGCAATTTTCCAGCGAAAGATCACGGACGGCGCAGTGGCAGGCGCAATTAAAGGTTAAGCGAAAGACGGAGAGAGTCTTTCGAAAGATTCAGGAGAAACTCGCTGCGATCGTTTCACTCGCAGCACGGAGGTTAAGTTAGATGGCTAAGAAAGCAGATAAATACTTCAAGATCGATCCGTGGAAGATCGTAGAGGAGGGGTTTGATCCCGACTACTCCGAGGTTTCCGAATCTGTCTTTTCTCTTGCAAATGAATATATGGGCGTCAGGGGGTTCTTCGAGGAAGGATACTCCGGGAAAACCCTGGTGGGGAGCTATTTTAACGGCATTTACGAGCGTGAGATGCGTGAAAAGTCCTACAAAGGCGTTACGGATTCTACGGAATATATGGTCAACAGCGTAAACTGGCTCTCGGTGCAGATAACCGTCGAGGGCGAGACACTGGATCTTGCATCCTGCAAGTTCTGCGATTCCGTAAGGGAGCTGGACCTTCGGACCGGAACCCTCACAAGGAGCTTTATATGGCTCTTAAAGGGCGGAAAGGGGATAGAAGTTTCCTTTGAACGTTTCCTTGGGATGGAAGACCCGCACCTTGGATTTCAGCGTATATCCCTAAGGCCCATCAATTGCAGTACAAATGCCCATGTCACGCTGAAACTGGACTTCTCGGTTGTCCACAAAACGGCCGGAAAGTGCATGTGGAATGCGGAACGCGGAGTGGCGGACGGGGACTATTTAAGCATCCTCGGGGTCACAAAGACGACAGGGCAAAAGGTCTTTTCAAGCGCTGTGATAAAGGCGGAAAACGTCCTTTCCGAGGATATCATTCAGGAGCCGGGCCTTGTCGGAAAGCACCTTGTCCTTAATCTTAAGGAGAGAGAAAACACAGTAATAACAAGAGTTGTATATAACACTATATCAAAAGCTATCCCCGGGTCACCGGATTACGACGAGTCCTCCATCGCTTTTATAAAGGAGATCGACGCCAGCAGGCAGTTCCTTTCTGGTATCGACTACGAAACGGAGTGCGTGCGCCAGGCAGCCTGGTGGGACAAGGTCTGGAAGCGCTCTGATATCGCCATTGAGGGGGATGAAGAGAACCAGCAGGGCATCAGGTATTGCATCTTTCAGATGTATCAGACCTATCACGGTTTCGGGAAAGGGAACAACATAGGGGCAAAAGGCCTCACGGGAGAGGCCTACAACGGAAACGCCTTCTGGGATACAGAAGTGTTCTGCCTGCCCTTCTACATCTATAACGACCTGAAGGCCGCGAAAAACCTGATCATGTACCGGTACCTCACTCTTGGGGCGGCAAAGGAAAGGGCAAAGGAGCTGGACTGCAAGGGGGCCTTTTACCCCGTTGCGACCATAAGCGGTAAGGAGTGCTGCAACCTGTGGCAGCATGCAAGCCTCCAGCTGCAGGCCTCTACGGCTGTTGCCTACGGCATAAGGCTCTACTCGGATGCCGCAAAGGACAGGGACTTCCTTCTGGACTATGGCCTCGAGATGCTAATAGAGATATCGAGGATGCTGCTCTCGAGGGGCGACTACTCCTCAGACGGCAGGCACTTTGGGTTTTACTGCGTAATGGGACCGGACGAGTTCCAGATGATGGTCAACCACAACTTCTATACCAACTATATGGCAAAGTGGGTGTTTGAATATACACTGGAGGTCATCCTGGGCTGCCGCTCGGAGGACGAACGTGTAAACAGGACCTTAAAAAAGCTTGCTGTAAGCGAAAAGGAGCTTAAGGAGTGGAAAAAGGCAGCGGACAGCATGCTCCTCATAAGGGATCCTGAAACAGGGGTGTTCGAGCAGCATGAAGGCTTCTTTAAGCTCCCTCACGTGGATGTGGACAAGATCCCCACAGAGGACTTTCCACTTTACAGCCACTGGTCCTACGACAGGATCTACCGCAACGATATGATAAAGCAGCCGGATGTGCTTATGGCT
>JAGDCQ010000132.1 GCA_017958465.1 Lachnospiraceae bacterium | reverse complement strand
GTCGTACTGTGATTTTAGGGAGCCTATCACATCGGCGTAAGCCGACGGAGTCTTGTAAGCCTCAAAAGAGATGGCTATATACTCAAGGGGCTCTTTTACTGTCTCAAAGGAAAGTGTGTGCTCTCCAGCTTCAAGGTAAAACAGGAGCGGCGCGTTGTTCCTTCGTTCCGAATCCTCTAAGAACCACTCCTTCTCAGAAAAAACTTCAAATGAATCCGGACGGAGCTCGTTACCCTTCTTCGTCTGGATGTCGTAATCCTCCCACCAGCGGCTTATAACGATCCTGTTGCATGCCGTGTAAGGGAGCTTGCCGTCTATGAAAACAGCTCTCTGTATGTCGGAAGTGGTCCCGACAAGAGCAAGATAAGTGAGCTTCAGGTTGTAGAAGCCCGTTTCCTCAGCCTTGAATTTCCAGGATATAGTTCCGTCGTTCTCTGTGATAAGGCCTGTCTCGCCTTTTGTAACCTCAAGGTCTCCTGCGGTTTCGTAGGAATCCAGGTTGATATCAATGCGCGCAGAAGAAAGAGTACCGTTAAAACCGTACTCCTCAAGATATCTTGCGTAGGACGCTTCATACTGCCTTGTGGGGCTCTGGGAAGCGGAATATGCATTGAGTTTGTTATCTTTCCGGGTCACAACTGCTATCACGATAAGAACGAGAAGCAGGGCAGCCACGCAAAGAGCGACAATGCGCCCTATCAGCCTGCCTTTTCCTTCGTTATTTCCTTTTATCAGGTGAGAATTCTTTTTCATAGTCAGCCCTTGTTTCTAAAAATAGAGGAACCAGCCGAGCGACCGGTTCCTCTCATGCTTTTCATAAAGTAATATCCGTATGAAACTTTTGGACGTCAGATCACTCTACAGTAACCTTGAGGGTCTCTTCTACGCTGTTGCCGGCATAGTCTGTAATTGTAAGTACTACAGAATAATCGCCGGGTGTTGAAGTATCAAGAGTAGAGATGTTTGCAACGATGTTCTCGGCAACCTTTGTGATATCAAGGCCGTCTGCATCCTTTGCGCTCTCAATGAAGTCTACCCAGTTGATCTCAGCGGGAGCCTGGTCAAGCTTGATCTTAGGAAGTTCAGCTTTTACAGTAACTGTAGGAGCTGTCTTGTTGTCAGGATTGTAAACAACAACCATTGCTCTTGAGCTGTTCTCGTTGCCGGACTTGTCGGCTACGATCATCTTCATTGCTTTCTCGAAGATACCGATAGCTGCTGTGCTGCCGTCGAAGCCGTTGGAGTATTCAACTCTGCCCTTGGTAACATCAAGCTCGCCATCGATCTGGTCGGAAGCTGTCCAATACTTTGTAACATCGATCTTAGTAAGATCTGTGCCTACAGGAACAACTACAACACCGGACTTAACTTCGGGTGCTACGTTGTCGTGTACTTCGCCGGATGCAAGGATAGCTTCCATGTTCTGGCTTACTTTCTGGAACTCAGGAAGTACTGTCTCAACTGCAACAGCGTAATCGCTGGATGTTCCGTCTTCGCCGTAAAGGCTCTTTCCGAAGATTGATTCCCATGTGCCCTTGAAACCAAGGAGACCGGACATATCTGCTTTAAGGTTCTTCTTTACTTCCTTGAAGCACTCAAGGATGTCCTTACCAAACTTCTCGTTTGTGATATCGAAGCCTCTGTCTGCTGCTTCTTTGTTCCAGTCGGAACCAAGTGTAGCATAGAAGGTCTTCCAGAAGAGACGGTAAGACTTAACTGCAAGTTCAGCCTTCTCTTCGCTTACGCCCTTAAGGATACCGCAGGAATCACCAACTGTGTTGGGCATACCGTACTCGTCGCTGTCCTTGGAAAGCCTGTCAGCTCTGGGATAAGGAACGATACCCTGTGATTCGCCGCGCTCTGCAAGAGAGTTGCCTGTGCCGCCGAGCCACCAGTTGGGAGCGTCGGTAAATACTGTGTTACCCTTCTGGAATTCCTGGGCACTTCTGTCCCACATTCCGCCGTAGCCGTTCTCTGTAAGGAGACCGTTCTCGTGAAGCTTCTGGATCCACTTTGCGGATTCAATAGTCTTCTCGTTGTTAACAGCGATACCGGTTGAATCGTAGATAGCGCCGCCGTTTGAGAACATAGCTGCAAGACCTGCGTAACGGTAATCGGTAACGTATGCTTTTACAACGCCGTTTGCTTCTGAAACAGCACCGTCAGCGGGTGTGTTTGCATAGAAAGCATTAAGCTTTGTGCAGTACTCTTCAAACTTGGACCATGTCCACTCGCCTTTAAGGTAAACAGCTGCGGGATCCTCAAGGCCTGCCTTCTCAACAAGTGTTGCATTGTAGATGAAGGTGAAGTAAGGAACGTATACGCTCGGGAAGCTTAACAGATAGTAGTGACCGTAGGTCTTGTCGTCAAGCATCCAGGATGTTTCTTCGTCATTGAAGATGTCTGCCCACTTGTCGATAGGCTGGAGAACGTTCTGTCCGAGGACAGTTGCTTCAACGCCGTTCCAGAGTGTAGCGATATCGCAGTAAGGATCGCCTGCAAGAACGCTCTTCATAAGTGCGACATCAGTACCTTCTGTGTACTGTACGAATTCAAATACTACATTGTACTCGTCCTTGATAGCCTGAAGACCTGCAAGAGCTGCCTGTCTTCTTGCTTCAGCCATTGTGTACTCGCCGGTAACTTCATCCTTGTAGTTAGGATCAAGTTCGGGGATCCAGTGTGAACCGTATTTGATCACTACCGGCTCCTTGGGAGCCTGTGTAGGATCTGCGGGCTTTGTGGGATCCGCAGGTTTTGTGGGATCAGGCGTTGTCTGGCCTGCAGAATTTGTGGGAGCGGGAGTGTCTGTAGCTGTTTTTCCGCATCCAACAAGCATGCCTGCTGCCAGTGTTGCAGCAAGAACTACTGCGAGCAGTTTTTTTGCCAACTTGTTTTTCATAAATTTCCTCCTGTATTCTTTTGGGACTTCCCCATTAAAAGCGATGCTGTTCTCACCCTTTCTTCTGTGAAACCGACGCGGGAAGATCAAGAGTCCCAAAGACTTTCCGCAACCGTGTTTACGCATAAAAAACGATGCTGTGCAACCGCTTTCATGTGTACATATTACACCATACACTTTTTCTTGTCAATATCTTTTTGTGCATTTTTTATATTTTCATTTTTGTCGCAACCGCTTTCATAGTCAAAATAACCATTTTGTTCTTGCAATATATATTATTTGTGTTATTATAATCAACGTGAAAAATAACTACATTTCTCAGAAAGCAGGTTTTATGAAATCAAGAAAAGTTTTATGTTTACTGCTTGCAGGCCTGCTGTGTATCACCACAGCCTGCGGTACTGCTGCAACAACCGAAAAACCTTCACCCTCTTCCGGACCCGCTCCAACGGAAAGCCAATCTCCCGTTACGGACCCCCTTCCGGAAGGTTTTTCCCTCCTTAAGGCGGACTTAAAAGATCCCGGTTCCCACTCCATCAGTCCTCTTCTCTACGGGATCTTCTTGGAGGATATAAACCACGCCTTAGACGGCGGTATGTACCCCGAGCTTATCAAGAACCGTTCCTTTGAATACGGTCCAAAAGCCTCGGACAAAAACCGCCACGGCTGGAAAGCAAACAGGAACGAGGTTTCCTTTGAGGTCGTGAACGGCTATTCTGACAGGACATGCCTTAATCTTTCAAATCCAAATTATGCTGTCCTGAAAAATACATATGACGACTTTTCGGGTATATATAATACCGGTTTTTACGGCGCTATGCCCGTGACCAAGGATGCTTCCTACTCCTTCAGTATCTTCTTAAAAGGTCTTGAAGGCTACACAGGCCCCGTGAGCATTGAGCTTAAAGCCGGGACCACAAAGGCTTTTTCAGGCACTATAGACGCCGTTACAGACAGCTGGCGAAAGTACGAGCTCAAATTTACCGCAAAGGAATCCCTGGCTAAGGGACAGCTTTTTGTACAGATAAAGACAGGCTCCGTCGCGGTTGATATGGTTTCCCTTATGCCGGACGATACCTACAAGGGCCTTCCCGTCCGCAAGGATATAGGTGAGGCGTTAGAAGCCATACATCCTGCCTTTATGCGTTTCCCGGGCGGCTGCGTTATTGAAGGCAAGGGCCTTGACACCCAGTACAGCTGGAAGGATTCCATCGGAAACGGTGAGGAATTCATCATCAACGGCAAGACCAGCACAGGCGATGTTGCGATCCGCCCCCAGAGCCACTCCATATGGGACGGCACTCCGGATGACCCCTACTACACCACCTACGGCATAGGCTTTTACGAGTTCTTCGAATTCTGCGAAGCCATCGGCTGCGAGCCGCTTCCCGTGCTGAACGCCGGTATGACCTGCCCCATCCAGGCAGGCGGTTCCTACAAGTATTACAAGATCGACTCTCCGGAGTTCAAGCAATATGTCCAGGACGCCTTAGATCTCGTGGAATTCTGCCGTGGCGGTCAGGACACAAAGTGGGGCGCTGTCCGCATCGCGATGGGTCACAAAGACCCGTTCCCGCTCCACTTTATTGCCATCGGAAACGAGCAGTGGCAGAAAGAGTACTTTGAGCATTACAACCAGTTTGTTTACGCTTTTGAAGACGCCGCGAAGAAGGCTCCCGGGCTTTTCGAAGGTGTGGAGCTCGTTATTTCCAACGGTCCCGTTTCCAGCGACAGATATGCGTACAACTACCTTGAAAACCAGGATGATGTGATAGTCAAGTGGTCGGGCGCAGCCGACGAGCATTTCTACGAATCGGCCCAGTGGTTCTTCTCCAACAACAAGCGATACGACAAATACAGCCGTACCATCAAAACTAAGGTCTTTGTAGGTGAATATGCCGCAAAAGCCAACAATATGCAGGCGGCCTTAGCCGAGGCCTCCTTTATGACGGGCCTTGAGCGCAACAGTGATATCGTTGAGATGGCCTGCTACGCGCCTCTCTTTGCAAACGGCAAGGCAAACCAGTGGCTCCCGGACCTTATCTTCTTCAACAACGCACTGGTTTACGGCACACCCAACTACCACGTTCAGTCAATGTTTTCAAACAACGTCGGAAAGACTTATGTCCCTTCCGTCGTAACTGCGGCAACAGAGGATAAAAACGAGCTTTCAGGCCGTGTGGGTCTTGGTTCCTGGGAAACAAAGGTGGCGTACGACAACCTGAAAGTAGTATCAAACAAGACGGGCGAAGAGCTCTACAGCAACAACTTCGACAGCGAAGACAGCATAAAAGACGGCTTTATAGTGTCCGGCAGCTGGAACGTAAGCGACGGCAGGCTTGTACAGAGCACAGCCTCCTATCCTGTCACGGAAACCACCGGTGAAGCTATTTATTTTGGCGATGACACCTGGACAGACTACACACTTACCGTGGACGGCACCATCCTTTCCGGCAAGGAAGGCTTCCTCATCCCCATATGCGTAAAAGGCAAGGAAAACAACGTTTTCTGGAACCTCGGGGGCTGGGCCAACACCGTTTCCTGCCTTCAGATAGTCAGCGACAATATAAAAAGTGCCGCTGTTGACGGCACTTCCTCAAGTGTAAGGCTTAAGAAAAACGTTTCTTACAAGATAAAAGTCGTAGTGAGTGAAAAGAGCATAAAGTGCTACCTGAACGACGACCTCCTGGTGGATTACACAGAGGATGCGCTTAACACCCTTTACTCCTCCGTAAACACCTGCGATAACGGCGATATCATCATTAAGCTGGTGAACCGCAACAAGGAGGAGGCGCCCATGCGCATCATCCTTGACAACTTCGACGCCGGTGCTTACGAGAAAACTGCTGAAGTGCAGTACATCACCTCCGACAATCTGCTGGATTCAAACTCCTTTAACAGTCCGGACAGGATCGCTCCAAAGACCGGGAACTGCGAGGTTTCAGGGTCCTTCGATATCAGGCTTGAAAAGTACTCCCTGACGATAATAACCATCAAAAAAGCTAAATAAAAAAATGGCTTGCAACCCTTTGGCTGCAAGCCTTTGCTTTTTACTTAAACCTTACTGCGGTACCGTAAGCCAGCACCTCTGCTGCTCCGTCCATGATGGCCGATGAGCCGTAGCGGACTCCCACGATGGCGTCTGCCCCGAGCCCGGCTGCTTCCTGGATCATACGGTCAGTGGCGATGTTCCTGGCTTCCGTTATCATTTCGGTGTAGCCCTTGATCTCTCCGCCTACTATAGTCTTAAGGCCGGCCATAAAGTCCTTGCCTACGTGCTTTG
Organism: Lachnospiraceae bacterium; assembly: GCA_017958465.1. GTDB lineage: Bacteria > Bacillota > Clostridia > Lachnospirales > Lachnospiraceae > SZUA-448. The sequence goes on along the minus strand of JAGDCQ010000132.1, from coordinate 2,459 downwards.
ACTGTACAACAGCCCCCTTTACGATGCCAAGGACATCGTAATCCCTGCCCGGAAGAAAATCGATAGTTAATAGTTGCATAGTAACCTCCTATACTTTTTATAAAAGCGTGAAACTTATGCTCCCTATTATTCTATCACGGTTTCGATGCAAGGTCAACATGTGCTACAGTCCCAACCGCTCCGCTTTCCTTAAGGTATATGCCGGTCTTCTTAAGAACTGCGTTTGTGGCGTTTGCACCGTCCTTAAGGCTGAATTCCGTAGAGGCGTTGCCAAGGAAGATAGCGCCCACGTCCGCGTCCTTCAGCGTCATCAGGGTGTCGACGCCGTCCTTATCCTTTGTCCAGATGCGAAGACGCCCGAAAACATCATCATTCTCATCTATCCATCCGTTGTTATCGTCGTCAAAACGCGCAAGGTCCGCAAAGCCGTCGCCGGAAGATGTTCCGAAAAGCTCGCTGCCGTCGTTTATAACGCCGTCGTTGTTTGCGTCTAAAGCAAGGAAGCCGCTGCCCTCGCCCGCAAAAGATATATCCTCCTTAACGCCGTCTGCGTCAAGGTCAAAAGCTATCTTAAGGTCGCTAACCTTAGTCACGTTGGTGTTAAGGTTTATCACCAGGGGATCCGTAAGGATAAAGCTCTGCTCTGTAAAGCTGCCGTATTCCGCCGTAAAAGCCCTGGACATTGAAAGGTCCACATTAAAGGAGATGCTCCTGCCGTCTTGGGTCTTTGCAAGGCCCTGAGCCTCAATGGTGGTGCTCTAATACTCTGTAAAGGACCAGTTTGTGGCTGTTACTTTTGTCCACATGGTACCTGCTGCGGGATTTGTGGAGCCGTTACCGGATCCGTTTCCGTTGCCTTGAGACTTTGCTGCAAACACAGCCTTAAAAGACGAGGAACCGGCGTAAAACTCCTTCATGCTGAAGCTGCTGCTGCGAAGGTCCACTCCTTTGTGACCGTCTTCTGTCACTACTTCCTTTCCGCGATGGTTAAGAGCTGCCAGCATCTGCCTCAAAGCCTCAAGGAGCGAGTCCTTGTGATCTGTAATGTCATACTCCGGCTGCGGTTTTTCCCGCATACGCTCGAGCATATTCTGAAGGGCGCCGGCCTCTGCCTGCTTTTGGGCCTCAGCCCGGTTCTTCTCACGTTCTTCACTCATGGAAGTAAGATCGGCAACTGCCGACCTGCCGCTCTTTTCATTGAGGGCAGCCAGCTTCTTCCCTATCTCTTCATCGGCTCTTGCCACAAGAGAGACAGACTCATACCTGCCTTCACTTGCGTAAACGTGCTCGGATCTCATGTTTACTGCGCTGTTCTCGATCTTCATACAGGACTCCTTTCCCGCTCCGCACAAATCCATTTGTGGGTTACGTTACATTTTATTTATCGGTTTAGAGCTCCGGTATCATTACAGTTCGGCAAAAAAACACAGCACCCGGTGCAGATGCCCGAAAATGCTGCGTTTATGGTGTTTTACCTTGTTATACGGCGTTTTATCAGCGCCTCCCCGCAGGCCATTTGGCTTACAGGTTCTTTAGCTTACAGGTTTATGGTCTCAGGTGCCGACGAGAAGGAATAAAAGGTTGCCGTTGCGTTTTTGAACCTGAACACCTCGGTGTTTCCGTCATCTTCGGAATACATTCCGCGAAGGTTCGGATACGCGTCAAGCATAGCTTTCTTTGCTTCCCTACGCTCGTCCTCAACAAGCTCACCCGCAACTATTATCCACTGCCCGTCCTTGAACGCACAGATCTCTGCGTTAGGGTTCTTGTGGAGCTGCTTTGATACGTCCTTTACCTTGCCTGTCTGGATGTATATGCCGCCATCAAACAAAAGCACAGTCCCAAAAGGGCGTACCTTGGGCTTATCCCCGTCAACTGTGGCAAGATAATAGGTTCCTGCTTCTTTCAAAAAGTTCACAACTCGTTCCATATTCTACCTCCTTGGAATAATGATCCTGGTTTTTTATTTTTTTCTGAACAGGAGTATTCCTGCTGTTCCTCCGATAGAAATTGCTGCCCCGAGCCCTATGATGATCCAGACCCCTGCGGGCACTTCCGACTCATCATCCGGTTTCCCGGGTTTTTGGGCACTCTCAGCCGGTGGCTGTGTGGCCTGTGGTGTTTTGGTCGGTGTCGGGGCAGGTGTATCTGTGGGCGTATCTGTAGGCGCCTGGGTAGGTGCCTGTGTAGGTGTTGGCGTTGGCGTGTTAGTGGGTGCCCTCGTCAGTGTTGGCGTTGGCGTATCTGTAGGCGTCTTTGTAGGTGCCTGTGTCGGGGTCGGCGTACTTGTGGGCGCCTGGGTAGGTGCCTGCGTTGGTGTTGGCGTACTTGTGGGCGCCTTTGTCGGCGTTGGCATACTTGTTGGCGCCGTTGTCGGCGTCGGCGTACTTGTGGGCGCCGGAATATAAAAGTATTGCCATGTTGAGCCTCTGAAATTGCCCTGTCCGGTTATTACGGCG
>JAGDCQ010000131.1 GCA_017958465.1 Lachnospiraceae bacterium | reverse complement strand
TGAATTTGAACAGATAGACGGAATGGCCAGGTTTATGTGGTACAGATCTATATTTTTCTCAACATTGATCACGCTTCTTGTGTAAACAGGGGCAGTCAATAACCCAAGGTTTGAAGAACCTTGTTTTATCCCGCCAAACTCATTTTCTATAAACTCAACTATATCTTCCGGGAAGTTGCCTGCAACAGAGATTATGATGTTTTCACCGGTGTAAAAAGTATCCTTAAAGGTCAACAGGTCTTCTCTTGAGACTGCGCGGACGGTCTTTTCATCACCGGAAATGATATAGCCTAAAGGATGGTCCTTAAATACGGACTCCTGGATCCTGTCGTGTACGATATCCTCCGGGGAATCCTCGTACATAGCGATCTCTTCGGATACTATCTGCTTTTCTTTTTCAAGCTCCTGAAGGTCAAAAACCGAGTTTTGGAGCATATCCGCAAAGAGCGACAGCATCCTTTTAAGCATTGATCCAAGGGTCGTTCCGTAGAAAACAGTAAACTCTTTGCTTGTATAAGCGTTTATGTCGTCGCCAAGCCTCACTGTTTCATCTGCTATCTCTGCTGCGGTCCTTGTGGCTGTCCCTTTGAAGACCATATGCTCGAAAAGGTGCGAGATACCCTGGTTGCTCTTGTTCTCAAAGGCAGAGCCCGCGTTTACATAGATACCTGCGGAAGCTGTCCGAAAGAACGGCAGGGGCTCGGTTACGACTGTTATTCCGTTTGAAAGTTTGATCACGTTAGCCAATTAATATGTTTCTCCCAAAAAGAACTGCCGCAGTCGTAAAACCGCGGCAGCGAATTGCGATATAAAGAGCTTTGATAAACGGTGTTTATCACTGAGCATCCTTAATGCTGAAGCTTACTCTGCCCATTCTGTCTTTGCCAAGGCAAACTGCCTTAACAACGTCGCCTAAGGTCAGAACATCTTCAACGTGGTTGATGCGTTCCTTTGCAACCTTGGAGATATGAACCATACCTTCCTTGCCGGGTGCAAACTCGAGGAATGCGCCGAAATCCTTGATGGAAACGACTTTACCTTCGTAAACCTTGCCCTCTTCGAACTCGGAAACGATGGTGTTGATGAGGCTGACAGCCTTCTGCATTGCGTCTGCATCTGTGCCGCATACGGAAACTGCACCGTCATCGGTGATATCGATCTTAACGCCTGTCTGCTCGATGATAGCGTTGATGGTCTTACCGCGCTGTCCGACAACTTCGCCGATCTTTGCAGGATCGATCTGGATCTGGATGATCTTAGGAGCGTACTTGCTGACTTCTTTACGAGGCTCTGCGATAGCGGGCTTCATGCATGTATCCATGATGAAGAGACGTGCTTCGCGGCAACGTGCGATAGCGCCTTCAACGATCTGGCGGGTAAGGCCGTGGATCTTGATATCCATCTGGATAGCGGTGATACCTTCTGTCGTACCTGTTACCTTGAAGTCCATATCGCCGAAGAAATCTTCGAGACCCTGGATAGCGGTAAGGAGTACGAAATCGTCGTCTGTCTCACCTGTTACAAGACCGCAGGAAATACCTGCAACCATACGCTTGATGGGAACGCCGGCAGCCATAAGCGACATACTGGATGCACAGGTGGAAGCCATTGATGTTGAGCCGTTAGACTCGAATGTCTCGGATACGCAACGGATAGCGTAAGGGAACTCTTCTTCGGAAGGAAGTACCGGGATGAGTGCTCTTTCAGCAAGTGCACCGTGGCCGATCTCACGACGTCCG
>JAGDCQ010000130.1 GCA_017958465.1 Lachnospiraceae bacterium | reverse complement strand
GAATAGCGCGTCTATGGTCAGCAACTTGGCCATATAAACGTCAAAGCCCTTAAGCTTCGTAATTCGTTCAGTCTGCTCGACAATCAGCTTCAGGCGGTCCGTGTGATCCTCGGTCTTGTAGATCAGCTCGTTCAGGCTTTTACCATAAACCGTCTTGAAAAGACGCTCCAATGTGATGATCTGCCAGTCGTCGTGCAGCAGGTCCGGGCTTTTTGCCCCATGGAAAACAGAGGACTTGTAGGCTATGTCCTCAAGGTCGTAAAGCACAAACTCGTCCGGCGTAAGAGTGGATTTCATCAAAAGATGCGAGATGATGTACTCGGACAGGGCCTCATAACCGGTATAATCTGCCTTGTACCAAATGCCGTCGCAACGCCATTTCAGCTGGTTCCCCTTGGAGGAGCGCCGGCCGGTACCTACTAAGTCTTTTTCGAAAAGAGTAACCATACTCACCTCTCAATTTCTATGCGGAAGTCGTCCTCGCTCATACGGCCCTGGGTTTTCTCAACTATCATGAACGGGTCGTAGAACGGAAGGTCGAACTCCTTCAGCATCAACTTCATTTTGTCGCGCTCACGGGGAAAACAGCGGGATTCTAGAAACTCCTCATAATCTGCAAAGGTGGGCTTGGTGTTCCGGCCAAAAGCGCGGAACAGGAGATTGTCCGTGTAATTCTTGATGTAGATCCGCTGGTTTATTTCATCAACATCTATCACTGTGCAAAGCATGTTTTTGTGATAATACTTCATGCGTATGGGCGTGTTGCGCTTGGGAAGGACAAGATCGTCCTTGAGCTCGGGATGGAGCATTAGCACAGTGACAAGCAGCGTTATAGCGCCCGTGATCTTCTCACTGCTTTCTTCCCAACGTGCTACTGTTGGCTTTGACACTCCCACGAATTCTGCAAAGGCTTTTTGCGTCATTTTCAGTTTTTTTCTGACCTGCTTTATGTCTTCTGATGTGACAAATGCAGGGGTAATGTACATCTGTTCGGCTTTTGTGCGCATAATACCACCTTCCTTACGCTAAATATATCATCAAAATGAGTATTTGTAAAGGGAAAAAGTAATTAAAATGAGTATCGACATTTCCGCTTGAATTCGAAAGATATTGGTGGTTCAATTCATTGACACATAGCATTATTATGATATAATATGTCTATAAAACGGAGGTGAGCCTATGCATTTATTACAGGAAACTATACGTCCGTCGGCGGACCTGAGGAATCATTACAACGAGATTTCAAAGCAATGCAGGGAAGAAAACGAAGCTGTGATAATCACAGTTAATGGTCGTGGTGACACGGTTTCCCTCTCCTATGAGTACTATAAAAGGATCAAAGCAAGACTTGAACTGCTTGAGCTATTGGCCGAAAGCGAGGAGGATGTTCGGAACGGCAGAGTTGCGCCGATAGAGGATACATTCGGTGATCTTCGCGCCATCCTCAAGGAGGGCCGAAATTGAAATACAAAATCTTAAGAACCGATAAAGCGGATGAGCTTATTCACAATATAATCCTGTTTGTCGCGGAGAAATTCGGGGCTGATGTGGCGCTCGAAAAACTCGACAAGCTGGAGGCGGATATTATGCTCCTTGCCGGTAATCCGAACTTGGGCGAGATCCCGAGAAACTCAGTGTTAAAACGCCAAGGATACAGGGTACTTGTTCTCGAAAAAGACCTGGTGTTTTATAAAGTTGACGAGGAAAACCATACGGTCATAGTATATGCCGTAGTGGACCAACGACAGGACTATCTGAGCATAATCAGAGGCCTATAAAAAATAGTGAGGTTTATATATGTTTAAGGACGGTAAGGTTTTGCTGGGTAAATCCGGCGATGAAGAAATATACCTGTACCCGAAGATGGCGAACCGCCACGGGCTTATCGCGGGTGCCACCGGCACCGGAAAGACCGTGACCTTGAAGGTGCTTGCGGAGGCCTTCTCAAAAATGGGCGTTCCCGTGTTCCTTGCAGACGTCAAGGGGGACCTTGCGCCCATGTGCAAGGCGGGGCAGGACAACGAGAATGTAACTTCCAGAGTGAGTTCCATGGGCCTTGGCGAACTGGGCTTTGAATACACCTCTTTCCCGGTAAATTTCTGGGATGTTTACGGCGAGGGCGGGATGCCGCTCCGCACCACGATCTCCGAGATGGGTCCCGTGCTCCTTGCCCGCATTATGGGGCTTAACGAGACACAGACGGATGTGATCTCGATCATCTTCAAGATTGCAGATGACGAAAACCTTGTTCTTGTAGACACAAAGGACCTGAAGGCGATCCTTAAATACGTAGGCGAAAACGCCGCAGAATACTCCGCAAACTACGGCAACATGGCGAAAGTTACGCTGAATGCCATAGTCCGCGCCGTTGTGGCGCTGGAGGCGGACGGCGGTGAGCTGTTCTTTGGCGAGCCCGGGCTTTCCGTTACGGATTGGCTCTGCTGCGACGAGGAGGGCCGTGGCATAGTGCAGATACTGGACTGCCGCAAGCTCATCCTCCACCCGAAAATGTATTCAACCTTCCTTCTCTGGATGATGTCCGAGCTGTTCGAACTCCTGCCGGAGGTGGGAGACCCGGAAAAGCCCCGTATGGTGTTCTTCTTTGATGAAGCCCACATGCTGTTCGAATCCGCGCCAAAGGCGCTGATGGAGAAGATAGTGCAGGTGGTGAAGCTCATCCG
>JAGDCQ010000018.1 GCA_017958465.1 Lachnospiraceae bacterium | reverse complement strand
GAAGTCGTCGGCGCAGCCTTCATCGAAGGTCTGGCGGGAACGACGGCAGGAACACGGCGAAGCCGCATATTTGCCCTCGTATTTTTCAAGCCAGTAGGAGATCTTCTCAAGGGAGATGGCCTCGTTGCACATATCCACTTCCTTCTGGACGGGGATAACGTGCATACCGATGCCTGCGCCTCCCGGAGGCACCATGGGGGTTACCTTTTCGAGGGGAAGCCTTGTCATATGCTCGAAGAAGTAGCCAAGTTCCGGGTGTTCGTCAATGAGCTTCAGGTTCATATTCGAAAACTCGCCGGAGCCGGGAACGAACATGGGGAGCACCCACTGCTTCTCGTGCTGAGGGTTTTCCCAGTTGTACTCTATCAGTCCAGTGTAAGAGATCTTGTCGAGGATGGCGTTCAGCTCATCATCCGGAAGACCCGAGGACTTCTTCAGATCCGCAAAGGTCTTGGGTTTACGGATCGCCTTAAAATTGTCTATAACAAACTTTGCAAGGTCGTCGTCATCGTAGACGAGGACACGGACTGCCCAGTATTCGGGGTCGTCTTTCGTAACTTTTGCAAGCCCGAGCTTGATGGGGATCCTGTCCGTGATCAGCTTTCCGAGCTTTGCGATGTTTTCCTTCATGGGGCCGTCCACATTGACGTAATCCGGACGGAGCGGGTAACCGGGATCTTTTCCTGCCATGCATTAACCTCCTGTAGCCTGTGTTATTATACGCATTATCATGCTTCTTTTGCTTTCTTTACTTCTGCTCTCAGCCAGTCGGCAAAAAGCTCTACGCCCTCGCCTGTTTTTGCGCTGATGGGGATGATGGTAGCCTTCGGGTTGCGCATCAGGATGTTCTTTTTGCACTCCTCGATGTCGAAGTCGAAGTATTCGCAAACGTCGATCTTGTTGATGAGCACAAGGTCACATATCGTGAACATCAGCGGGTATTTGAGCGGCTTGTCGTGCCCTTCCGGAACGGACAGGATCATGGCGTTCTTGGTGGCGCCTGTGTCGAATTCCGCAGGGCAGACCAGGTTTCCTACGTTCTCGAGGATCGCGAGGTCTATCTTTCCGTCGATAAGCTCGTCGAGGCCCTGGCGTGTCATGCCGGCGTCAAGGTGGCACATGCCGCCGGTGTGGAGCTGGATGGCCGTTACCCCCGTTTCCTGAATGGCTTTTGCGTCAACATCCGAGTCGATGTCAGCTTCCATTACGCCTATCCGGAACTCGTCTTTTAACAGGGCGATGGTCCTCTTTAAGGTTGTTGTCTTACCGCTTCCCGGGCTCGACATAAGGTTCAAAAGGAACACACCTTTTGCTTTCAGTTCGGCGCGGAGCTTGTCCGCCTCGCGGTCGTTGCTTTCGTAAACGCTTTTCTTGATCTCGATGATCTTTACCTGGTCCAAGGTTTATCCTCCCTTCGGGGAATTTGGCCGTTTCCGGCAATATAAAAATACCTGTGGACATTGTACCATAAATTGGCTGAAAAGTCCACAGGTTATGAACGCGTTCATTTTGTTCGGTTTAGCGCGGGGCAGGCGCTGCTTAGTGCAGGTTTGCTCTGCTTAGCGCGGGATCGCTTACTTAATGCAGGCAGCGATCTTTGCTGCATATTCCGCTGCTTCGCCGTCGGCGTAGGAATTCTTCTCCCACGGGATAATAACACCGTCGTTCTCGTAGCGGGGGATTATGTGGATGTGAAGATGGAAGACCGACTGCCATGCGGCTTCGCAGTTGTTCTGGAGGATGTTCACGCCGTCACAGGAAAGGGCCTCTTTTACTGCGTTTGCGATTCTTTTTGCAAGCGGCAGTGCTTTTGCAAGGGTTGCGTCGTCGGCCTCGAGGAGGTTTGCCATGTGTGCCTTCGGGATAAGGAGCACGTGCCCTTTTGCTGCGGGCTCGATGTCGAGGATGGCCCTGAAGTCATCATCCTCGTAGACTGTTGCGGTGGGGAAGACCCCGTTTGCGAGTTTGCAGAAGATACAGTTGTCGTTCATATTGTCCTTTCCGTCCGGGAAACCGGACATGAGCTTGGTTTTCGTTAAAGGTGAGCAGGCTCAGACTCTGTTCTTAAAGGTCTTTGGCGCGAGCAGGAACACAAGGAGGCTTGCGATGCCGCTGTAGACCAGGCAGAAGGCGATGAGTATGCCGCCGTACACAAGAGGATTGAGGGAATCCATAGTGCTGAGGACCGAGTAGCTTAAGTAGCAGGCCATATATGTGGCGCCCATGGCGAAGTTGTAGCCGAAATTCCTCGATTTCGATTCGATGTCGAAGGGCTGGAGCAGGTAGTACAGCATCAGGTAATGGATGGAGAAGAAGATGCTGAGCGCTATGGGAGCGACAAGGAACAGGAAAAGCTCGAGGATATCGATCTTTTCAAGCCCCGAAAGCCCGTAGACCCTTACGTTCAGGAGGACTCTTAGCATCACGAAGCCAAAGCCCGCCGTGAGCGCAGGGGGAAGGTTCTGCTTTGCGATACCCGCAAGTCGGAGCGCGAAAAGCCTTAGCACGTTCGAACGCTTCCTGTAAAAAGCGTAGTGGAGCATTGCCCTGTCACAGTTTGCAAACAGCGCCTGGGAGTATTGCTGGCCGCGGTTTATTATGTAAAACGCGAATGGCATTACAGGCAGGGCGCGGGAAAGAATCCTGCCGAAACGCTCGAACATGGCGGTGTCGGCTATTATGAACAGGCCGGCGTACATCGCCACAAAAACGATCGCCATGATGAGTGTTATGATAAAGGTGGCGTTTCCGAGTATCTTTCTGTGGCGGATATCGAAAAGGTCGGCAAAGTAGGCAAAACCGCTGCGTTTGCTGGTCTTCATGACGGTCTTGTCGTCTATCTGCTTTTGCTGGGAAACGATGGTTTTTTTCGCGATCTGGTTTGTGTTCTCGTTTGAGAGAGCAAGGTAACGCTTGTAGTAAACAAGGTAGTTGTCGTAGCGCAGCAGGTAGAGCGCGCAGGGGACGGAAAGCGCTATCACCGCGAGTGCGAAGACCGCAAACGTCCAGAGTATTTCGGAGAACCTTTCCGCCGCAAAATATCCGAGCACGCCTGCCGCGCCTATGATCGCTGTGAGCACCAGAGTGAGGAACGTAGACAGCGGCGAGCCTTCGGCCTTTTTAACACGCACGAAGCGGTGGATGCGGAAGAAGGCAAACACGATCTTCACAGCGGGGATAAAAAGCGGAAGCAGCAGGATGTAATACAGGGGCAGCTTTGTGAGCAGGCATACCAGCAGGATGAAAGGGAACCCTGTAAGGACCTTTTTGAGGAGCATAAGGCCGTAATTGATCAGGATGTATTTCTTTGCGTCCGTCCTTAAGAGCCTGATGGCGTAATAGCACTCGTAATCGGCGTCTACCAGGTCGTTGCGGTAGAGGGCGCCCATAAGGGACAGGATCAAAAGGAGGAAAACGAAGACGGGGCCGGAAGCCTTCATCACTTCAAAGAAGCCGTCAGATTCCGAGCTGCGGAAAAGCCCTGCAACGAAGATCCCGGCGTAATACAGAAACGCAAAGAGCATGGCCCTGAAAACCCTGTAGGTGTTCCCGACGACGATCCAGATCTTTTTCAGCTCCGTAGCCGCGTAGGATGTATTTTTCTTAAAAAACCTTTTTATGACCGGAAAGCGCCGAAGCCTGTATATGAGCGAGTTCAGCGCATATGCGGACTGCAGCGAAAGTGCGAGTTTCAGAGTCTCCATCAGCCTTCCTCCTTAAGCGCCTCTATGATCCTTGCGCGGAAGTCCTCTGTGCCCAGCTCGTCGCGGGAAAGGGCGGTGAGGACGCCGTGGTTTAAGAGGACTATCTCGTCGCAGAGGTCGAGAGCAAGGTCCACTATGTGGGTGGAGAGCAGGATGATGCTGTCGCCCTTCATGCTGCGGAGGATGTCTTTCATTTCCTCGGCAACCACAACGTCGAGGCTTGTGAGGGGCTCGTCCAGCAGGAGCACGGGCGGCTCCGAGATGAAGTTGATGAGCATCTGCATCTTGTTGCGCATACCGTGGGAATACTCCTTCATCAGGCGGTTGCTGTCCTCGGGGGAGATGGCAACGGAAGCCAGATATTCGTCGATAGACCTAAGGTTTTTGATGTGCTTTTTGTTCACGTCAATGTAGAACTTCACAAACTCGCGGCCTGTGAGGAACTCCGGAACCATGGGCTCCGAGATGACGTACCCAAGGTCCTCAGGCAAAAGGTCACGTTTGTTGCCGTTTTCGTCGGAGAGGTACCATGTGCCGCCGCTTGTGTCGATGTCGCCGTTGATGCAGTTGAAGAGCGTGGTCTTTCCCGCACCGTTGCGGCCGAGCAGCGCATAGATATGCCCGGGCTTGAAGGTGAATGTGATGTCTTTGAGGACTTCTTTGGTCGCGTAGCTTTTCTTTAAGTGTTCGATAGTGAAATTCATTATACCCTCCCATAGATCCGCTCTGCCTTGGAGCGGGGTTTTTCAAAGATTTTCAAGCATGACCGTGAACGGCCCGTCGTTTTCGATAGAGACCTTCATGTCGGCTCCGAAAACACCTGTTTCAACACGGGGAACGCTTTCCCTGCACTTTTCGACAATGTAGTCGAAAAGCTCACTTGCGGGCCCGGGGGCGCCGGCTGATGTGAAGGATGGGCGGTTTCCGTGGGAACAGTCCGCGTAGAGCGTGAACTGCGAGACCATAAGAAGCTCGCCTTTTACGTCGGCAAGCGCAAGGTTTGTCTTGCCGTTCTCGTCCTCAAAAATGCGAAGGCCGATGAGCTTTTTTACGTATTTGTCGGCAATTTCTTTTGTGTCTTCGTGGCCTACGCCCACAAACACGAGAAAGCCTTTGTTTATGTTGCCGACATTTTTCCCGTCGACTTTTACGGATGCGCTTGTTACGCGCTGTATCAGAAATTTCATGATGCCTCCTTACAAACGTCCCCGCAGGGAGCCTTCCCGGGACTCCTGACCGGACTTCGCGGCATTTGCGTAGCCACGCTGCTTTTTCTCGTCTTTTTTGAGCTTATACAGCTCTTCTGCCGCAAGCCTTGCCTTTGCGACGTTCTTAAAGCCGTCCTTGGGGAAGCAGTAGTAGAGCATCTGATCGTCGCCGATGCTGATCATATCGCCAAGTTCGTACCAGAAGTAGTCGGAATAAAGGCTGTAGGATGCAAGCGGGGACTGGTGGTAGTTCAGCGCGCCGTCGCAGCCCGTGAGCGTAAATCCGTTTTCTGTGTGGGTCAGGCGGCCTTCTCCTACTTCGTAAATGGCTTTTAAGTCGCGCAGGACGCGGATATCGACAGCGGTATCGATCTTGTAGGTGCCGTTTTCAAGCTCGTTTCTTACGCATTCGCGCTCCCAGGCGTACCAGTCCGGGATATGCGTGAAGGCGGGAGCAGTGGCAGCGGCTGCCTTGGGCTCAGCAGGAGCGCCGGTAGCGGTGTCCTCCGGGCTTTCGAGTTTCAGGCTGCCCTCTTCGTCAAGGATGTAGGTGGTGCCGCATCCGTTACAGGAGATGCGTATGCCGTGCCCCTGCATCTTGCCTTCGGAAAGACAGTGGGGACACTTGTAGAGCACGCGGTCGAGCCCTTCGGCGCGGAAATCCTCGGTGATCTTTGTATGGGACTCCTGCTGGAGCCTGAAGTTGTCGAAGGTAAAGAGGCTGTTCAACTTCTCTGATATGGCAGTGACAGACATGTCGGCGATGTCTGTGGGGGAGAGCTCGTAAGACATCTTTGCGGAGACCGTTGTTTTTCTCAGCCTTAAGCCGTTGTACAGCGGGTCGCGCAGGAACGCGCCTTCCGTGCGGATCATCACCACGGGGACTTTCAGGACTTTAATGCACTTTGCGAGGCTCTCGGGGAGCGGGGTTGCCGTCCCGTCAAAGGAGTAGCTGGCCTCAGGGTACATAAGGACCGAGGTTTTCAGCTGTTTCAGCGCATAGTTCATGGATTTTACCAGGTTCAGGTCGGTAACGAACTTACGCGTCGGGATGCAGCCGAGATGCCGCATAAGCCACTCTTTTCCCACAAAACCGTCCAGGGTGCATATTATCTGGAACGGACGGGGGTAAAGGATGGATGATGCGATCTCGAGATCTATAAATGCGGAATGATTCATAAGATACAGGCAGGGCTCTTTTTTGCCGAGCTTGTGCATATTTTCCGTAGTATATGTGAAATTTGTCTTTTTAAGATCCGGGCCCGAAGCAAGCTTTAGGAGCGTGCGGATGGCGATGGACTGCTTTTTCGGCTTTGGAGCGGTGGCAGGGGCCAGTTTCAGGACATCTTCATAGCTCTTTTTTTCAACCTTGATCTTCACGGACGATAACCTCCAAAACCCTTGTAGAATACAGATACATTAACCTTGATTATAACTTAACGGAAACCTCTTTGCAAGAAAAAGACATCAGTCCCGGGGAACCGACCCACAGAACCGTCTCCCGGGTCGCGTTGGTTTGATCTGAGCAAAAAAACATAAGATTTACGCAAGGATGTTTGACAAAAGACCTTGCTTGTGATAACTTTTACAACGTAGGGATAAGCAATAACACACTGGTTTTTTATGCTTGCCCTCAGGGGAAACCCCCGGAGAAAATTAATCAAATATTAATCCGGATATAATCGGATTCTAAAAATACTTTGGTACAAATATCAATGCAGTGTTCGGGAACGGATGCTGCAGCGTGAAAGGAGCCGACAATGGCTATTGATCAGTACGGCCGCCCGGTGCCGCGCAGAAGTTCGGACAAATTGAATAATCTTTCGGGCGCCTTCGATCCGAAGGGCCCAAAGCAGGATATCGTTATCGTGCAGGACACAACAAAGGCTCCGGCGGGTGCCAACAAGATCCGCAAGAAAAACGAGACCGCAGTGGCAACGGCGGAGGATGGCAAAGAGTATAAAACAGTGGTCGCGCCGCTTCCCTTCTACCTTACAGGTGTTTCGGTGTTTATAGCCGCCATTGGCCTTGGAACATACACCTTCGGCAAATACCTGCTGCTTGCGGCGGTTGGCGCTGCTGTCTACTTTATTTCAAGCAGGGCCTGCAAGCCCAGGAAGTACGAGGTCCAGAAGAAGCATCAGCTTACGCTGACAGGCTTTGCGGAGACCGACGAAGTCCTCAGAAAAGCCGACAACGACCTTCGGAGCATTAAGAAATCCGCACAGCACATTGTTAAGAAGGATCCGGAGTTTGCCGGCAACCTTACAGAGCTTGTGGACGACGCATACAAGCTTGTGGATTTCACCTCGGACAACGCCGACCAGATAACGCTCCTGCGCAGGTTCTACAACTACTACCTGCCCACCCTCGAAAAGCTTGCAAGGACTTATGTAAAGCTTGAAAAGAGCGGAAGCGACGTAAAAGACGTTGTGCAGACGAAGGAAGAGATCATATCTGCTGCAGACGCCATGAAGACGCTGTTCAAGAAGCAGTTTGACAAGATGTACAGCAATACCGCCCTCGACATCAGCACCGATGTTGATGTCCTCGAGGCAATGCTTGAATCCGACGGGATCAAGAATATAAAAGAAGAGCCCGCCGAATAACGGCTGGCCAGGCGCTTTTGCGCAGACAACAAAAACCGGCGGCTTGCCGCTGCAAATAAAGATTAGAGAGGTATTCTTATGACAACAGAAATGGCTTTATCGGAAAACTATCAGCTTAACGAAGAAGACAAGCAGGCTGTGGTAGCCATCAAAGAAAAGGTGGATCTTGCGGATTCCCTCAGTGTTATGGCTTTCGGTTCGGAACCCCAGTCCAAGATCTCGGAGTTTTCGGATGCTGCACTTGCAACGGTACGCACCAAGGACCTTGGCGAGGTAGGCGATATGATCGTCGGCCTTGTAGGCGAGCTTAAGACCTTCAGCGATAACACAGAGTCCTCCGGCTTCCTTCGTTTTTTCAAAAAGCAGAAATCCAAGATCGAAGTTTTGAAGTCGCGTTACGACAAGACAGAAGTTACCGTAGAGAAAGTTGTTTCTTCCCTTGAGCTGCATCAGGTACAGCTTATGAAGGACGTTTCCACATTCGACAAGCTTTATGATGTTAACCTTGAGAACTTAAGAAACCTTACACTTTATGTTGCCGCAGGCAAGGAAAAGCTTGAAGAGGCAAGAAACGTAACTCTTGTTGAACTCAAGAAAAAAGCAGAGGAGAGCGGGCTTCCCGAGGATGCTCAGAAGGCAAACGATTTTGCTTCCTACTGTGACCGTTTCGAAAAGAGGATCTACGACCTCGAGCTTACCCGTGCCGTAGCTATCCAGATGGCTCCTCAGGTACGTCTTGTTCAGAACAACGAGGCAACACTTGCAGAGAAGATCCAGTCCACCATCATCAATACTATCCCGCTCTGGAAGAGCCAGATGGTAGTTGCTCTCGGTCTTGCAAACGCAGAGAATGCGCTTGAAGCAGAGCGCGCCGTAAACAATACAACGAACGCTCTTCTTAAGAAGAACGCAGAAATGCTCAAGACCGGCAGCGTTGAGATCGCTAAGGAAAACGAGCGCGGCGTAGTGGACATCGAGACTCTTACATATACGAACCAGCAGCTTATCGAAACACTCGACGAAGTAGTTGCCATCCAGAACGAGGGCAAGGAGAAGCGCAAGGCTGCAGAGGCTGAGATGGCCCGCATGGAAGAAGAGCTTAAGCAGAAGCTTCTCACATTAAGAAACGCAAAATGATCCGGACCTGCAACCCGGGCCGGGATCAGATCATGAAAGGGCCTCGTAAAGAGGCGCATATTCTAAAAAAGGAGGCAGGATATGAGACAGGCGTTAAAAGATAAATATATCGCGAT
>JAGDCQ010000017.1 GCA_017958465.1 Lachnospiraceae bacterium | reverse complement strand
CAAGGCCCACACAGAAAAAAAGAGGAGCCCTAATGGACGAAGAAAAAAGAACATCACTTGGAAAGTGGATCTTTATCGGAATCCTGTGCCTTTTGCTTATAGCAGGCGGCATTTACTTTTGCCTGACCGCGACAGTGACAGTAACGGGCACACCTACAACAAACGGCTCATTTGTCGTGCCTTCCGGTCCGCCGGCAGGAGCGTCCGGCATTAACGGCAAATGATCTGTGCAGTGGTTTTTATGACGCTGTGACGGGAAAACGGAGACGGATTTGATAGAAATAAGCGAAAAAACTGAATATGTGATACTTTGCGGTGTTTCCACGGATGATTCGGATGATACGGAAAAATCCCTGGATGAGCTTGAGGAACTGACTGATACCGCAGGTGCGGTAACTGTCGCGAAGGTAATACAGAACCGCGAAAAGGTGCACCCAGGGACGTACATCGGCAAAGGAAAGATAGATGAGGTTGCGGAACTTGTTGCCAAGACAGGCGCCACAGGTCTTATCTGCGATGATGAGCTTTCACCGGCGCAGATGAAGAATCTTAGTGATGCGCTGGACATCAAGATAATGGACCGTACGATGCTGATCCTTGACATTTTTGCGCAGCGTGCGTCTACTAACGAAGGTAAGATACAGGTTGAGCTCGCGCAGCTCCAGTACAGGTCATCAAGGCTTATCGGAACAAAGAACTTCTCCAGACTTGGCGGCGGTATCGGAACACGAGGCCCCGGCGAGAAAAAGCTTGAGGAGGACAGGCGCCTTATCCGCGACAGGATCAGCAGGCTGAAAGGCGAGCTTGAAACTGTGAAGAACAACCGGGAGATCACCAGAAGCGGCAGAAAACGCAGCAATATCCCGGTGGTTGCCATCGTAGGCTACACAAATGCCGGAAAATCCACGCTTCTTAACACACTCACCGGTGCAGGCGTTCTTGAAGAGGATAAGCTTTTTGCGACACTCGACCCGACGACGCGCCTTTATGTTACGGAAAGCGGCTTCAATATGATGTTTACCGACACCGTAGGGTTTATCAGAAAGCTGCCGCATCACCTTGTTGACGCCTTCAGGTCGACTCTTGAAGAAGCAAAATATTCGGATATAATATTACATGTTGTAGACGCGGCGAACCCTGAGTGTTATAATCAAATGTATGTCGTTTATGAAACTCTCGAGCGTCTCGGAGCCGGCGACAAGACGGTGATAACCGCCCTGAACAAGCAGGATATCGCGGAAAGTACAGGGATAAAGGACCTTCACGCAAAGAAGACGGTAAAGATATCCGCAAAGACCGGAGCAGGGCTCGAACAGCTTATCGCCGCCATTGAGGATGAGATAAAAAACAGCAGGGTAAGGATAGAAAAGCTGCTGGATTACAAGGATGCGGGCCTTGTGGGGCAGATCCGCAAATACGGGGACCTTGAAGAAGAGGACTACCGTGAGGACGGGATCTTTGTAAGGTTCGGAATGCCAAAGGAAAGGGCCCTGTCGCTCGGACTTCTCGAAAAAGAGGAAAAACCGCAGTATTGAGTTTGAATAAGACCGAAGGTCTGTTGTAGACTGAGGGTGCAAAATAAGCCTGCGAAAGCAGGAATGAAAAAAGTGAGGTTTACCATGAAAAAACTTGAAGAATACGTAAGAACTATACCGGATTTCCCGGAGCCCGGCATCATGTTCCGTGATGTCACCAGCGTTATCGGCGATAAGGACGGCCTTCGCACCGCCATTAACGAAATGCAGGGACTCCTTGACGGGATCGAATTTGACACTATCGTAGGACCGGAGTCGAGAGGCTTTATTTTCGGCGTTCCGATCGCTTATAATCTTTACAAGCCTTTTGTGCCCGTGCGCAAGAAGGGCAAGCTCCCCTGCGAGACCATCGAAGAAAGCTACGACCTTGAGTACGGCCAGGCTACCATCGAGATCCACAAGGATGCCATCAAGCCCGGCGACCGCGTTGTCATCGTAGACGACCTTATCGCCACAGGCGGCACCACAAAGGCCATCATCAACCTTATCGAAAGGCTCGGTGGCAAGGTCGTCGGGATCGTGTTCCTTATGGAACTTGCGGGCCTTGAAGGCAGGAAAAAGCTCGAAGGGTATGAAGTAAAGGCGGCCCTCGTTTATCCGGGCAAATAAGCCTTCCTTAAAAATTATAAATTTCGGGCCGCGGTTTTCTCTGCGGTATCAGAAAAAAGAAAGGAGCAGGTTATGGCAGAAGAACAGGTTATGACCTCGTTAATTGAATACGAACGTCCTATGATCGGTATGGTCCCGGATTCCCAGAACCTGTCTCCGGACGAGCTTTTCGAGCAGCTGCAGGAGAGGATCCATAAATATCGCAAGGATACCGACCTTTCCGTTATCGAAAAGGCTTACCATGTTGCGCGCGAAGCCCACGAGGGGCAGCTGCGCCGGTCGGGAGAGCCCTATATCATCCATCCGCTCTGCGTTGCGATAATCCTTGCGGAGCT
>JAGDCQ010000129.1 GCA_017958465.1 Lachnospiraceae bacterium | reverse complement strand
GGAGAAAGCCTTTGAGATAGTTGACACAAACACAAACAAGGTCGCGGATATGATCGAGAAGATCTCGCCTGTCCGTCCGGACAAGGCTCCGCCCGTCATAAAGGATTCAGACAAGATACTTACAAGGATCTGCTATGACAAGGCCCACTCCATGTACGGGGAGGAGCTGCCGCCCATCGTTAAGGAAAGGCTTGAGCACGAGCTGAATTCAATCATCAGCAACGGCTTTGCCGTTATGTATATCATTGCGCAGAAGCTCGTATGGAAGTCAAACGAGGACGGGTACCTTGTAGGTTCCCGCGGATCCGTAGGTTCGTCTTTTGTCGCGACTATGGCCGGTATCACAGAGGTTAACCCGCTGCCGCCGCACTATTACTGCGAATCCTGCCACTACTCGGATTTCGACTCCGATATAGTAAAGGAATATCAGGCTAAATCCGGCTTTGACCTTCCGGACGCAGTCTGCCCGGTTTGCGGGAAAAAGCTTATAAAAGACGGAAACAACATCCCGTTTGAGACCTTCCTCGGTTTCAACGGCGACAAGGAGCCGGATATCGACCTTAACTTCTCCGGAGAATACCAGAGCAAGGCCCACGCATATACAGAAGTTATCTTTGGCGAGGGTCAGACCTTCCGTGCCGGGACGGTTTCCGGTGTTGCCGATAAAACTGCATACGCCTACGTTTATAAATATTTTGAAGATTATGGCGTGAAGAAGAGAAGGTGCGAGCTCGAACGCCTTGCAAAAGGCTGTGAAGGCGTGAAAAAGACCACAGGCCAGCACCCGGGCGGGATCATAGTTTTGCCTTACGGCGAGGATATCTATTCGTTCACGCCGGTACAGAGGCCCGCAAACGACGTAAATACAACGACGGTTACAACCCATTTCGATTATCACTCCATCGACCACAACCTGCTGAAACTCGACATTCTTGGGCATGATGATCCCACCATGATCCGTATGCTCCAGGACCTTACAGGGGTTTCCATGAAGGAGATCCCGATGGATGATAAAAACGTGGTTTCCCTCTTCAGTTCGCCGAAGGCGCTTGGCCTCACCCCTGAGGATATAGAAGGGTGTCCCACAGGGTCTCTCGGGCTTCCGGAGCTTGGTACGGATTTCGTTATCCAGATGCTTATGGATACAAAGCCTGAGTGTTTCTCAGATATGATCCGTATATCAGGGCTTTCCCACGGGACAAACGTATGGCTGAACAACACGCAGGACCTTATCCGCGACGGGAAATGTACGCTTGCGACTGCGGTCTGCACACGTGATGACATCATGATCTACCTCATAAGCAAGAACATTGAGCCCGGTACATCCTTTAAGATAATGGAGAGCGTCCGCAAAGGCAAAGGCCTAACGCCCGAGTGGGAGCAGCTGATGCTCGAGCATGATGTGCCCGACTGGTATATCTGGTCCTGTAAGCAGATCAAGTACATGTTCCCGAAGGCCCACGCCTGCGCCTATATCATGATGGCGTTCCGTATCGCCTGGTTCAAGATCTACAAGCCCCTTGCCTACTACGCGGCTTATTTCAGCATCCGCGCCAAAGCCATGAACTATTCCACCATGTGCTGCGGAGAAGAGAAGATGCTTGAAGAGATGAATAAGCTCAAAAAGCGTGCTAACAGCAAGGACTTTAAGGACAAGCTGTCTCCCAGGGAGGAAGATGCCCTTAAGGATATGAAGATCGTGCTTGAAATGTACAGGAGAGGGCTGGATTTCACCCCTATCGACATCTATAAAGCAAAGGCTACACGCTTCCAGATCGTGGACGATAAGCTGATGCCATGCCTTAACTCCATCGACGGCCTGGGTGAAAACGCCGCCATGCAGATAGAAGAGAATGCGAAGAAAGGTAAGTTCCTTTCAATTGACGACTTCAAGAAACGCTGCAAAGTCAGCACTACAGTCTGCGATACCATGGAATCCTTGGGACTTCTTGGCAATATGCCAAAGTCAAACCAGATATCCTTTGAAGATCTATTCAAGACAAACTGAAATCAGGTTTCGGGAAGCCGCTGTTACTGCGGTTTCCCGGCACCCGATAAAAAACTTTAAAAAAAATAAAAAAAGTGCTTGCATTTTCCCTTAGGTTATTGTATTATACAAAATGTTCTGTGGCTCGCTAGTCAAGCGGTTAAGACGTCGCCCTCTCACGGCGAAGACAGGGGTTCGATTCCCCTGCGGGCTACTTCAAGGGATTGATTGCATATCAATCCCTTTTGTTATATCTGTGGGTCTTGCCCAAATGAAATCTGTTTTGCCCTGCCGGGCAGTGAAAGGAACTTATGAAACAGTTTACCTCAAATGAATTAAGAAATGCGTGGAAAAACTTTTATAAGGAGAGAGGTCACGTGGACTGCGGCGCGGTTTCGCTCGTATCAGATGGTTCTACGGGCGTGCTTTTCAACGTAGCCGGAATGCAGCCTCTTATGCCTTATCTGCTGGGTCAGAAGCACCCTCTTGGTACAAGGCTCTGCAACGTTCAGGGCTGTGTGCGCACAAACGATATCGATTCCGTAGGCGACAAGAGCCATGCCACATTCTTTGAGATGATGGGAAGCTGGTCACTCGGTGATTATTTCAAGGAAGAACGCTGCAAATGGAGCTACGAGCTCCTTACCGAAGTTTTCGGCTTTGACCGCGACCATATCGCAGCAACTGTTTTTGCAGGCGATGAGAACGCTCCCAGGGACGAGGAAGGCGCGCAGTGCCGTATTAACTCCGGTTTCAAGAAAGAAAATGTTTTCTACCTTCCCGCCGAGGACAACTGGTGGGGTCTTGAGTTTGGTCCCTGCGGTCCCGACTCCGAGATGTTCTATATAGCAGATGTGCCCGATTGCGGTCCAAACTGTGGTCCGGGCTGCAGCTGCGGAAAGTACACCGAGCTTGGAAACGACGTTTTCATGCAATATGAGAAGCATAAAGACGGGACGTTGACCCCTCTTGCAAAGAAAAACGTAGATACAGGCTGGGGCCTTGAGCGTAACCTTGCTTTCCTTAACGGAACAAAGGATGTTTACAGGACAGATGTTTACGAGCCTGTTATCAAAT
>JAGDCQ010000016.1 GCA_017958465.1 Lachnospiraceae bacterium | reverse complement strand
GTAGGCCAGTACTGCGTTTACCCGGATGTTGACGTTTGCGAGAAGTACACGGGGAATATGCTCCCTGTGAACTTTGACATAATCCGCAAAGAGATGAAGAAACACGGCGTTTACGGACGCCTTAAAGAATACATCGCTGCTTCCGGCGACCTTGCCGCAAAGCTTTATAAAGAGGATATTGAGGCAGTGCTCAGGACTGAAGGAATGGGCGGGTTCCAGCTGCTTTCGATGTCGGATTACACCGGCCAGAGCACGGCAACGGTGGGTATCCTTGATGTTTTCTTTGAGAACAAGGGCTTTATCACGCCGGACGAGTGGAAGAGCTTCTGTAACGAAGTGGTGCCGCTCCTTTGGGCTAAGCGTGAGTTTAAGGCTGCTGAGCATCTGCAGGGCTTCCTTTCGCTGTATGACAGGGGCAAAACACCTGTTGAAAAGCCGGTTTACAGGGTGTCCGTTTGCGATCTTGCGGGAAACGTGGTCGCATCGGGCGAGTTTGCTGGCACCGGCCGCAAAACACCTGTCGATCTACCTCTCAATGTGCAGGGAAATGCACTTTTGAAGGTTTATGTGACGGTCGAAAACGCCGGTAAGCAGTACACCAATTCCTGGAGGATATTTGTTTTTGAGGATGCGGACGAAAACCTGCCAAAAGACCGGGTTGTGACCACAAAAGAAGAGTATGAAAGCGCAAAAGAAAAGGGCGGGAAATTTATAGTCCTTCCTTCGGCTTTTGGGCCTGAAGAGCTTGTGAAGAACGCCTTTGTGCCTGTTTTCTGGTCCCCTGTACACTTCCCTTCGGAGGCGCCGGTGGGGCTTATGATCGATACTTTGCACCCTGCGCTCAAAGGGTTCCCTACCGAAAAATACGCCGATTACCAGTGGAAAACGCCGGTTGAGCATTCTGTCTCTCTGAGGATAAAGGATGTGCCCGGAGACCCTGCGGCGATCCTTGAGTTTGTCCCGAACTTTGCGGATAACGAGCCAAAGTCGCCGCTTCTTGAATACACAGACGGAAACGCAAGGTTCCTGTTCTGCGGGTTTGATCTTACCGTGGCCGATCCTGCGACAAGAGCGTTAAAGAGCAGCATTGCCGGATATATCAAAGACGTCTGAGACTGCCCGGAAAGAAGCTGAAACGGAAAGCTGCGGCAGTGGGACGCGGGATCCTGTCCGCGATCACAACACCGAGAAAGCCGCCAAGGGTATTAAGCATCAGGTCGTCAACATCAAAGAGTCTGTAAGAACCGGGATACAGGAAGAAAAGGCCTGTAAGCTGCGCCAGTTCTATAAGGAGCGAGAGAAGGAATGTCAATATGACGATATTCCTTCTTTTTATGCCAAGGCACTACCGGAGGATGAGGCCGAAAGGGATGGTCATGAATATGTTGAAGATCACCTGAAGCACGCTCCTTAAGGACTTTTCACGTGCGATATCGAGTACGAACTTGAAGGGGATGTACTGCCCTTTATAGCCGTGCATCGCAGCGACCTGCTCTGCGGAAGGAAGCGGGAAGAAAACGACTGAAACGAGGCAGATGAGGTAGAGCACGGATGC
>JAGDCQ010000015.1 GCA_017958465.1 Lachnospiraceae bacterium | reverse complement strand
CTGCCCTACACCGAGACGCAGGGGCAGCTGTAGAAAGAATGCATGAATTACGGTCGCTGCCACGCAAGGTAGCGACCGTATTTTCTTGTTGACAAAATTGAAAGAAGAGAGTATTCTTGCAAAGCTATAGTAACACAAGCAGTTCGGGTCCGATATCCTGCTTGTAAAATATTAAAACCAAAGGAAGAAAAGAATCATGAGTTTTATCAAACGCGAATTGAAGGACTACAAAGCCCTTCTCAGAAGCATCCCCTCACTTAACATCACACTGTTCGTGGTGAGCGTCATCGCCATGAACCTTCTTGCGAACAAAGAGCTGTTCTCAACGCCCTGGCTGGCGCTGGACTGCGGGTTTACCCTCAGCTGGATATCGTTCCTGTGCATGGATATGATCTGCAAGCACTTTGGCCCCAAGCCCGCCGTAAAGATCTCGATCCTTGCGCTTGCCATCAACCTGCTTGTCTGCGGTCTTTTCAAATTGATGTCAATGACCCCCGGAATGTGGGGCGAGTATTATTCCACGGAAATGGTAGAAGTTAACGACGCTCTGAATGCCACCTTTGGCGGCAGCTGGTATGTTGTGCTGGGCTCAAGTACCGCAATGCTTGTTTCAGCACTTGTGAATGCGGTCATCAACGCACTGATCGGAAAGAAACTCACAAACGACTCGTTCAAGACCTTTGCAGCCCGTTCATACATCTCCACTTTTATCGCTCAGTTTGTGGATAACCTTATCTTTGCAACTATGGTTTCCTATGTGTTCTTCGGCTGGAGCCTTACCCAGGTGCTTACATGCTCGCTGACAGGCGCCCTTGCGGAGCTTCTGTTTGAGGTGATCTTAAGCCCTTTAGGATACAAGATCGTCAAGGGCTGGAAAAAGGACAGAGTAGGTTCGGATTACCTGCAGCGCACGGAATAATTGACTAAAAGGACCCTTATGTGTAAAATATCCCTCTGTAGAGTGCTTATTATTGTGGCATTCTGCAGGGGGAGTATTTATGTCTGAAAAGAAGAAATTCAAGTTAAAGATGACGAAAAAGCAGCTTATTACCATGATAGTTTCAACGGCAGTCTTCATTGCGCTTACCGCGTTGATCGCGATCCCGCTGCTTTCAACCGTAAAGGAACCGGAGGCCTTCAGGGAACAGATCGCGTCCAAGGGGTTTGCCGGCATGGCGGTGTTTGTATTGCTCAACATAACACAGGTCATATTCGCCTTTATACCGGGCGGCCCGTTTTCCATAGCCGCCGGCTACGCTTTCGGAGTGCCGGTGGGCACGGCGCTGTGTCTTATTGCCACAACCCTTGGCAGCGCCATCGTTTTCCTTGCCGTAAGGGCGCTCGGACAGCGGTTTACGGAGTATTTCATTTCATTTGATGAGATAAATGAGCTGGAATTCATGAAGAACCCAAAGCACCTTACGCTGATCCTGCTGCTGATATTCCTGATCCCGGGAACACCAAAGGACCCCATCACCTATGCTGCGGGATTTACTAAACTCCCGTTCCCGAACTGGGTTCTTATAAACCTTATCGGGCGGATCCCCGGGATCGTCATTTCTGTCATAAGCGGATCGGCGCTCGGAAGCGACAAAAAGCATATCGCAGCGATAATGTGGGCGGTATTGCTCGTGTCATATGTCATAGGTCTTTTGGTTTATAAGATGATAAACGCAAGGAAGGCAAAAGTATGAAAAAAGGGATCGTTATATTATTGCTTGCAGCTGTATTTATGATCACTGCCTGCGGAAAACATCAGATATCGGAGGTTCCGGACATTCCTCAGACCGGCGTTCCGGATATCAGCGGGGAACCAACACCGGACGAAAAAGAGCATGAATATACAAAGTACATGATGGCCTACTTTACGGGAGGCGCGGAGAGCGTTTACTTTGCGGTAAGCAGTGACGGATACTCCTGGAGTGCGTTGAATTACAAAAAGCCCGTGCTGCAGTCAAATGTGGGGACGACGGGCGCAAGGGACCCGTTCCTTATGCGTTCTGCGGATGGAAAGAAGTTTTACCTTCTTGCCACGGACCTTTGCATAAATAAGTCGAAAGACTGGGGGCTTGCCCAGTCCGAAGGAAGCAGGAGCATAGTTATATGGGAGTCGACAGACCTTGTAAACTGGTCCGAACCGAGGCTTTGTGAGGTTGGTGCAAGTGACGCAGGCTGTGTGTGGGCGCCGGAGGCAACATATCTGCCGGAACTGCAAAAATACGCAATT